>NZ_AQPL01000047.1:0-3402 GCF_000395345.1 Cupriavidus sp. WS
AAAAGATCGGCGCGCGCCGCACGCTCGCGCGCATCACCATCCTGTGGGGCCTGGCGTCGATGGCGATGATCTTCGTCAAGACCCCCATGCAGTTCTACGCGCTGCGCTTCCTGCTCGGCATCTTCGAGGCCGGCTTCTTCCCGGGCGTGGTGCTTTACCTCACCTACTGGTTCCCCGCCCATCGCCGCGCCCGCATCAACGGCCTGTTCATGACCTCGTTCGCCATCGCCGGCGTGATCGGCGGCCCGCTGGCCGGCTTCATCATGAGCCGCATGGAAGGCGTAGAGGGCCTCGCCAACTGGCAATGGCTGTTCGTCATCGAAGGCATTCCGTCGGTGCTCGCCGGCATCGCCGTGCTCATGTTCCTGCCCGAGAAGCCGGCCGGCGCCGGCTGGCTCACGGCGGGCGAGCGCGACCTCGTCACGCGCGAGATCGACGCCGAGAACCGCGACCCCGCCAAGCACTCGTCGCTGCGCGACGCCTTCGCCAACGCCCGCGTCTGGATCTGCGCCGCCATCTACTTCTGCGTGGTCAGCGGCAACGCCACCATCGCGTTCTGGTCGCCGTCGATCATCAAGGAGCTCGGCGTGCAAGGCAACCTCCAGATCGGCCTGGTCTCCGCCATCCCGTTCATCGCCGGCACCCTCGCCATGATCTGGAACGGCATCCACTCCGACCGCACCGGCGAACGCCGCCTGCACTGCGCCCTGGCCACCCTGATGGCCGCCGCCGGCCTCGTGCTCACCGGCATGTGGCTGCACAGCGCGGTGCTGGCGCTGATCGCGCTGACCATCGCCTCGATCGGCATCCTCGCCGCCTTCCCGGTGTTCTGGTCGCTGCCGTCCGCCTTCCTGGCCGGCACCGCGGCCGCCGGCGGCATCGCCCTGATCAACTCCATCGGCAACCTCGCCGGTTTCGTCGCCCCGTACATGATCGGCTGGTTCAAGACCAGCACCGGCCAGCTTTCCTCCGGCCTGTACTTCGTCGCCGCGCTGGAAGCCTGCGCCACCGTGCTGGTGCTGGCCTGCATCAAGGTCAAGCGCTGAAACCGGCGCCCGGCGCGCCCGCGCGGGGAAGACCCCGGCGAGGACCGCGGGGAGGGCTGGATTCCCCGCGCGCTTTGCGCTAGAATCCGCTGCCTCGTTGCGCTGCATGCGCAAAGTGCGCCGGCAGCACAGGAACACAAGCCAGGCGGGCAGTCCAAGCCGCCTGTTTTGCTTTGGGCTTCTCCTTGCTCATGTGGCTTCACATGTCGTCCGGCACGCTAGCGAGCAAAGCGGCCTCCCGCCAGGGATGCGCCCGCAGGGACTGCGAGGGTGGCGAAATTGGTAGACGCACCAGGTTTAGGTCCTGACGCCAGCAATGGTGTAGGGGTTCGAGTCCCCTCCCTCGCACCACCACCCATTCCGATGTAAACCACACGAAATCGCAAGACCCCCAATCTGGCGACCTGCTTCGGTTCGTCGGCCGTGCAGGGCGATCCGATGCGTCAGGCTTCGTGGGCCAGCGCCGCCAGTGCCGCCCGGGCGATGAAGCCGCTGCGGGTTTCATGGCGCTTCTCGACGTAGGTGTCGATCTTGTGCAGCACGAAGCGCGGCAGACTGATGTTGATGCGTTCCGGCTTGGAGTCCAGCTTGGTCACGTCAACATTGGCCAGCGCCCATACCGCGCCCGCGAACTCTTCTCTGGCTGCGAGTTCTTCGATGGACGAGCAAACGAAGTTCACCTCCTCGCCCAGCTCGACCATCGTCTCGATGTGGCTGCCGATGGCCTCTCTTGCGTTTCTGATGGCGTCCTCGATGGTGTCGCCGTAGGAGTAGCAGCCCGGCACGTCCGGAACGGTCACTCCATAGACGCTCCCATCGTCCTTATGGATTGCGATGGGAAATTCCATGTCGATACTCCTTTCTGTTGCGTTCCGACTGACCCGCGAGCCGCAGAGTTCATCTGTTTGTCTTTCGGCTGCTTGTGTGTAATTTTACACACGAAATATCAGGAGGCAAGGGCAGTATTTGCGTGCTCATGTGTATTACGCGGCGTACACGTTGAGGCGCAGGAGGCGTGCTCTCCTTCGCACCAAAGTCTTTCTCCCGCATCCCTCCCACGGCCCCGGCTACCCAATTGCCGGCGCCAGGGCGGCATCCTTCCCATTCGCCCGCCTGACGAAATCCAGCCCGAACAGCACCATCGCGACGATCACGCATCCACCGAGCAGCGAAAACACCGCCATCGCCGGCATCCCCGGGCCGGCACGCCGGTCGGGCAGGGTTGGTCCGGAGGCGAAATGTGCGTTGACAAGGTGCCGGGTCCGGAGCTCTTCGGCAATCAGGCCGACGTCGTTGAAGACTTCGCGGATGTCGTCGTCTTTCAGGTCGGTGCCGTCGAACACGTCTTTTTGCAGCGCCAGGTAGCCGGCCAGCATCGCCTTGCCTGACCTGGGCGGGGTGGCCAGGGCTTCCGCGCGCGCGAAAAAGGTCTCGCGCAGTGCGTTCTGGGCGGCGTCCCGCTCGAGCGAGGTGAGCTGCATGCGCAGGTCGGCGATGGCGGATTCCGCGCCGACGAGTTGCGCCACGGGCGACAGGTATTTCGAGCTGGCGGCATCGGACGAGAGCAGTTGCCGGGACGCCAGCCGGTCGGCGCCGGGGTATCGGCCGGCGATGACCTTGAGGGACTTCAGCCGCTCGGTTTCCTGCCGGAGCTCGATTCGCTTGGCAATGATCTGGTTGTCGATCTGCTGCTTCCGGGACTTGAATTCGGCGGCCTTGGTGTGGACGATTTCGGTCAGTTCCTGGCGCAGCATCGTGTCCTTGAGGAAGTCGCCGAGGATTTCCACCCTGGCCGCCGCGTCGGCGGGCGAGGCGGCGGCCAAGGAGATGTTGAAGCCGAGGATGTCGGGGTCGAGCGGGGTTTTGGTGTTGTTGAGGTAGCCGAGCTCCGCCTTGGAGTAGGGCAGCACGGGCGTGACGTGCTTGCGGAGAAAATTTTCCTGCAGGGAGTGGGTCAGGTAGCTGCCGTTGGCATCGGCTTCCAGTTTTTCGCTGAGGAGAAAGCGCTGCAGGGCGCTTTTGTCGGCGAACGCGGCGCGCTGGGCGTTGTATTCCGCCAGCTTCCGGCTGGCCCGCAGAAAGCCGTCGCTCTTATAGCTTGCGCTGGCTAGGTAGAGGACCGAGAACAGAAGGAACGCCACGGCCGGGGCGAAGATCGCCATCCGCCTCCAGTGCCGGCGCAGCCATCGCCACAGGGCGATGGCGGAGGGTGGCAGGGCACGCGTGCTTTCCGGCGATCTGGCTTCCGACATGGTGTCTCTTTGAATCGATGGATGGAAATGCGCCGGTTGCGCGCCGGCTTACTAGAATCCATCAACACAGTGAGGCAATGGCTGGGACGTGTCAGGAATTTTGT
>NZ_AQPL01000048.1:0-72285 GCF_000395345.1 Cupriavidus sp. WS
CTTGCCTCATGGTAACGATCAACCTAGACCAATTCGGCCGGAAATCAAGGCCTTGACTGGGCCGTCACACAAAGTGCGGGAGACCCACTCTTCCTTTGTTCTACGACCACCATCCGAAATTACCCTGTTCTCATACTTGTCCGGCGCCATCTCCCGGCCACTGGCCCCATTTCCGCCCTGCGCCCCTCCGTAAGGCCGCCCAATACATGACCCGAAGTTCCGAAGACAACTCTGCCTCTTCGATCCTGCATCCAGGTGGGAAGCCGCTCAAGTCAATGCCAATTTCCACCGCCGCAGCTAGACAGATCACCATGCGCCTCGGGCACGCTGAACGCATCTCCGCGCGATAGAGGAAGAGCAGGGCGGCCTGGTAGCCGATACCGTGACGCCTGGACAGATGCCGTGCCTGCCGTGCGGTAGCACCGCGCCAGTCACGCATCTCGCGCAAGATGTCGCCAAGGCGGTCGATCAACCGGTCTTCGCTGCCGATGCGATACCGGACACGAGTCTTCTGCTCCGCCACGAACGGGCGCTCACGGATATCCCGAATGTGGAGAGCAGGCTCGGCGGGCCACCGAAAGACATTCACGGGGGAACTCACGCCGGTACGTGGCCGGGCCAGGGAGCGCCGGAGCTTGCTCGTTGCCTGAGGAGGAACTTCTGGATCTTGCCGGTCGACGTCCTGGGAAGGTGGCCGATGACCACCTTCTTCGGCGCCTTGAAGTGCGCCAAGTGGGCGCGGCAATGTTCGATCAGTTCGCGCTCGCCGACCCTGGCGCCATCGACGACTTCGACAAAGGCGCATGGCGTCTCCCCCCAACGCTCGTCCGGCTGGGCGACGACGGCTGCCACGCGCACCGCGGGGTGCCGGTAGAGCACCTCCTCCACCTCCAGCGAGTTGATATTCTCTCCGCCGGAAATGATGACGTCCTTGGAACGGTCCCGGATCTGTACATAGCCATCCGGGCAGACGACTGCGAGGTCACCCGAGTGGAACCAGCCGCCGGCAAAAGCTTCCGCCGTGGCCTCGGGGTTCTTCAGGTAGCCCTTCATCGTCATGTTGCCGCGGAACATGACTTCGCCGATGGTCTTCCCGTCCCACGGCACCGGCACAAGGGTTTCGGGATGCAGCACGGCCATGCCTTCCTGCGCAGTGTAGCGGACGCCCTGCCGTCCTTTCCGTTCCGCCAGCGCATCGATGCCGAGGTCGTTCCATTCGGGCTGCTCCACGCAAACCGCCGCGGGGCCGTAGACCTCGGTCAGCCCGTAGATCTGGGTGATCCTGATCCCCATGCGCAACAGGCCCTCGATCACCGGCATCGGCGGAGGCGCGCCGCCGATGAGTCCGTGGACCGGATGGTCGATGCCCGCCTTCCACGCTTCAGGTGCGTGGGCAAGCATCGCATGCACGATCGGCGCTCCGCAGTAATGCGTGACCTGGTGCTCGCGAATCGCATCGAGCACGGCGGCAGCATCCACCCGCCGCAGGCAGACGCTGGTACCGGCGTTGGCCGCCAGCGTCCAGGCGAAGCACCAGCCATTGCAGTGGAACAGCGGCAGCGTCCACAGGAAGACGGCGTGCCGGGGCATGCCCCAGTCGAGCATGTTCGACAGCGCAGCCAGATAGGCGCCGCGATGGTGGTAGACCACGCCCTTTGGGTTGCCCGTGGTGCCGGACGTATAGTTGAGGGCGATGGCCTGCCATTCGTCGACGGGCTCGCCGCCCTCCCAGTACGGATCGCCCCCGGCCAGGAAGCCCTCGTATTCGATCTCCGCCAGCCTGCGGCCTCCTTCGACGGCGGGATCGATGATGTCAATCACCAGCGGCTTGTCGTCGAGGAGTGCCAGTGCGGCTTCGACTACGTCAGCGTACTCCGTGTCGGTGACCAGCACCTTCGCATCCGCGTGCCTGAGCATGAAGGCAATGGCGGCCGCGTCCAGACGCACGTTCAGCGTGTTCAGCATAGCGCCGCTCATGGGCACGCCGAAATGCATCTCCAGCATCTCCGGCGTGTTGGCGGCCATCACGGCCACCGTATCGCCAGTCCTGACGCCGGTGGCCACCAGCGCCGACGCGAGGCGGCGGCTGCGGTCCAGCATTGCCCGCCAGCTCGTGCGGCGCTCGCCGTAGACGATGGCTGTACGCTCAGGGTAGACCTCGGCCGTCCTGCGCAGGAAGGAGATCGGCGTCAGGGGCACGAAGTTGACCGGGCTGCGCTCCAGCCCATCCGCGCTGTGTTCGACGTATTCCATGGATTGCCTCACTGGCTGCAGCCGTGCGTCAGCGCATTACGTCGCGGGAGATGATCATCCGCTGGATCTCGGAGGTCCCCTCAACGATCTCGAGCACCTTGGCATCCCCGAACGCGCGCGATACCGCGTATTCCGTCATGATCCCGTTGCCGCCGTGGATCTGCACGGCTTGGTGGGCCGCCTCCATGGCCTTCTCGGTTGCGAAGAGCTTTGCCATCGAGGCCTGCCGATCGTAGGGCCGGCCCTCGTCCTTGGCCACCGCGGCGTCGTAGAGCATCAGACGGGCAGCGTGTGCGTGGGTCGCCATGTCGGCCAGCTTGAACTGCAGCGACTGGAACTGGTTGAGCGTCTTGCCAAACGCTGTGCGCTCGCTCATGTAGCGGACGGAGCGTTCCAGCGAGCCCTGCAGGATGCCCAGGCCCAGCGTTCCGATCAGGATGCGGCCGGTGCTCACCTGTGACAGGGTCTGTCTGAGGCCGGCCCCGAGCTCGCCGAGCAGGTGCTCGGCAGGAATGGTGCAGTCCTCGAAGAACAGCTCGAATGTGGTCGATCCGCGCCAGCCGATCTTGTGAAGCTTCTTGCCATGGCTGAAGCCGGGCGTGCCGTTCGGCACGATGAAGTTCGAAATCTCCTTGCGGCCGTCGGGCCGGGTTCCCGTCACCGCCGCAATGACGATCGGGCCGGTGATCTCGGATCCCGAGTTGCTGATGAAGGTCTTGGCGCCATTGATGACCCAGCAGCCATCCTTCAGCACGGCGCGGGTCTGGATATTGGCGGCGTCGGAGCCGGCGTTCGGCTCTGTCAGGCCGATGCAGCCGACCTGCGTGCCCGTCAGGATCGGCCGCAGGAAGCGCGCCTTCTGGCCGTCGGTGCCGTAGTTGTTGAGCAGGCTGGCCGCCGTCGAGTTGGCCATGATGGCCACCGCCACGGCGCAATCGACGCGGGCGATCTCTTCCAGCGCAATGGCGAAGCCAAGCCAGTCGCCGCCGCTACCTCCCCAGGCTTCGGGGTACGGCAGCCCGATATAGCCCAGTTCGCCGGCCCGGCGCCAGATCTCGTAGGGAAAACTCTCCTCTTCCCACAACCGGTGGGCGACCGGTGCGATCTCTTCCTCGGCGAAGCGGCGCACCGCCTCGCGGATCATCTCGTGGTGTTCTGCGACGTATGACATCGTCTTCCTCCTCAATACGATTCCTGCAGCATCGCCAAGTAATCGTCGACCGTGGCAATGCGGGGATTGGTGGCGTGGCAGTGGTCCTTCGTGGCGGCGACCGCGATGTCTTCCAACACGTCACGCGGCACGCCCATGGCGCCGAGACCGGCCGGCAAGCCGAGACGGGCGTTGAGGTCGCTGATGGCCTGAACCGGGTCCCCGCCGGCGGGCAGGCCCATGGCCTGTACCAGTGCGGCCTGCTTGGCTTGGGTCGCCGGCTTGTTGAAGCGCAGCACGGCCGGCAGCAGCACGGCGTTCAGCGTGCCGTGGTGCAACGAGACGCCGGGCACCGCGCCCAGCGGGTGCGACAGGGCATGCACCGCGCCCAGCCCCTTCTGGAAGGCCAGCGCGCCTTCCATGGCGGCCATCATCATGTTCCAGCGCGCGTCGCGGTCGCAGCCGTCGACGGTGGCCTTGCCGATATTGGCCACGCCGCGGCGCAGGCCGTCCAAAGCGATCGCCTCGGCCGGCGGGTTGATCGCCGGCGCCAGGAAGGTCTCGATGCAGTGGGCGATGGCGTCCATGCCGGTCGCCGCGGTCAGGGCCGGAGGCAAGCCCAGCGTCAGTTCGGGGTCGCAGATAGCGAGCTTCGGCAGCAGGAACGGACTAAGCAGGCCGAGCTTGCGGCCGGACTCCATGACGATGACAGCGCCCCGGCCCACTTCGCTGCCGGTACCCGCAGTCGTCGGGATGGCCACCAGCGGGGCGACCCGGCTGGTGATCCGGCTCGCGCCGCCCTCTACCGCCGCGTAGGTCTGCAGCGGTGCCGGGTGGGTCGCCAGCAGCGCGGTGGCCTTGCCCAGGTCGATGGGCGACCCGCCGCCCACGGCCACGATGCCGTCGCAGCCATTGCCGAGGTAAAGGCCGGTCGCGGCGGACACGGCGGCTTCCGTCGGGTTGGATGGGGTGTCCTCGAAGACGGTGGGCGTGCAATCCGGGCCCAGGGCGTCGAGCACCTTGTCGGCGATACCGGCGGCGCGGATGCCGCGGTCGGTGACGATCAGCGGTCGCTGGATGCCCAGGCGCTGCAGCTCGGCTCCCAGCATCCGGATGGCGCCGAAGTCGATGTGAACGGTAGTCAGGTAGTTGATGACAGCCATGTTTTCCTCGTAGATATGTCGATGCGTCAGGCGCGGAATAGCGTTGGGTCCATGCGCGCAAGCGGCTCCGCCACGCGCACCGGCTGGAAGGCCATCAGGTCTAGCACCTGCGACCTGATGTCAATACCGGGCGCAACCTCCTCCAGCACCAGTCCGTCTGGCGCCACCGAGAAGACTGCGCGCTCGGTGATGACCTTGGCCTCCTGGCCGCGCTCGGCCACGTTGCGCCCGAGCGGATAGGTGATTTCGTCCACGCGCTCGACGAACTTGCGCACGCTTCCCTCACGCCCGACCGACAGGAAACCGTCGGTGGTGTCGGCGGCGAGGCCGCCGGTGGTGAAGGTGCCGGTGAACAGCAGCTTGCGCGCGTTGTAGGCGATGTCGATGAAGCCGCCCGGCCCCGGATTGGCCGCGCCGAAGCGGCTGACGTTGATGTTCCCGGCCCGGTCGAACTGGGCAAAGGCCAGCGCCGCCATCGGGCAGTTGCCGCCGTCAATGAAGTCGAACTGCGAGGGGCCGTCGATCAAGGCCTCCGGATACTTGTTGGCGGAGAATTGCCAACCGCTCATCACGACGCCGCCGAAGGGGCCGTGCTCGGTGGTAAAGCTGTAGCGATGCAGGCCGCCGTCGGCGAACAGGCCGTCTTCCATCATCACCGTGGGCACGTCGGACGAAGCGCCGAAGCCGAAGATGCTGACCTCGCCGGGCCTGATTTCCCGGGCCGCCCGCCGAGCGATCACCTTGTCGGCGCCGGGCGTCAGGCGGTCCGAGGCGCGACCGTCGAAAAGCTGGCCGCCGAGATAGGCATCGTCGTACCGGATGTCGGTGGTCATCATGGCGTCGGGTTCCACCACGACGCGATCCACCAGCACGCCGGGAATCCGCACCGCATGCGCCGGCCGGGCGTGGCGCGGCACCAGCTTGCGCACCTGTGCGATCACGGTGCCGCCTGACGCCTTCACCGCCAGCGCCATGGCCAGCGCGCACGACGTGATCGGCTCGTTCTCGAAGCTCAGGTTGCCGTGCTCGTCGGCGCTGGTGGCACGCAGGAACGCCACGTCGAGCGGCCAGCTCGGATAGAAGAGGTATTCCTTGCCGTCCAGCTCCTGCATCCGCACCAGGTCGTCGGTGGCGCGCGCCGTGTACTTGCCACCCTGCTGGCGCGGATCGATGTAGGAGCCGAGGCCGATGCGGGTCAGGTAGCCTGGGCTGCGCCGGGCGACTTCGCGCAGCCAGTGCATGGTGGCGCCGATCGGCCAGCAGTAGGCTTCCACCCGATTCTCGCGGATCAGGCGCATGAACTCGGGGCGCTCGCCGGTGGCCGGATTCACCGCATTGGTAAAGTTGCCCGACACGATCCGCTTCATCAGCCCTTCGACTGCCACGTGATCCATGCCGCGGATGCCCATGCCGTCGCCGACACTGACCGGGAAGAAGAAGGTCAGGTCACGAGGCGACCCAGTCTCATGGAAGCGTTGCGCCAGCGCCTGGAACAACGCGTCCGGCGTCAGCCAGCCGATCACGCCGACGCTGCCCACGCTCTGGCCGGGCCGGATATCCGAAACGGCCTGCGCCGCAGTACAGATCTTGCTCATGCGTTCTCTCACCTTTCTCGCCGCTCGCCGCCCGGGCTCAGGCCTGGAAATGGATGATGTGGGTACCGACGCAGACCGTCTCGCCCCGCTGGTTGAGTAGCGTGGCCTCAGCCCACAGGCGCTTCTTCTCGTCGTCGGCGCGGGCAATGCGGTAGTTCACGGTGAGGGTGTCTCCGATGCGAACAGGCTTGGTGAAGCGCACGTTGTCGTAACCGTAGGAGACCGCCGGGCGCTTGATCATGTCGAGATACTTGGTCACGGCGCCGGCGATGAAACCGACCATCATGGCGCCCTGCGCGATGCGGCCGCCGAAGCCCATGCGCTTGCAGTATTCTTCGTCCATGTGATTGGGGTGGTTGTCACCGCTGATGCCGGCGAAGGCATAGATGTCGTACTCGCCGAGGGTGCGCGTGTAGCTGGTGTGCGTGCCAATAAGGGTGGATACGTTGCCTTCGTGCGGGATCTTGATGTCGGACACTTGGTTTCTCCGGGAGTGGGTTGGGTTCAGACCTGGGTGGCGTCAATGCTGCCCGCGAGGATGAGCAGGGATTCGAAGAGAAAGTAGTCGCCCCAGACCAGTTCGTTATCCATGGCGACGCCATTGCGCTTGTTGAAGCAGCCGCCGGTGAGGATGCCCGCCTGCCGTACATCGCCTGGGCTGACCGGGGTCAGGAAGCGGATCACGAGTTGCTCGATGCTCCCGACGGCGGCCTGGCGGTAGACTTCCGCCCGCTCCGGGATGAGCGCAGCCAGTTTGAACAGGCTGGCGGCGGCGATGGCAGTGGCCGAGGTGTCGCGGTTAGTGTGCGGGATGGCGGGATCGTCGAAATCCCAGAAGGCCACGCAGTCGGCGGGCAGGTGCGCGACCCACCAATCGGCCACGCGGATCGCGTCGGATTTGAACGCCTGCTCGCCGCACGACAGTGCCTGTGCGAGGCCGAGCATGCCCCACGCCTGGGCGCGGGCCCAGGTGCTGCTGTCATGAATGCCCTTGTGCGTGTAGCGCTTCACGAGCGAACCATCGGCAGCATTGAATGTGGCGGACTGGCAAACCGAGCCATCCTCCCGCACGCATAAGGCAATGTGCTGGCGCAGGTGCTGGCGGCCGATCTCGCCCGTGCCGAGCGCGGCGTCGTGCCGCAGCAGCAGCGCCACGGTGCCCGGAATCGCATCGATGTTGGCCTCGCACGCCCCCACGCTGGAAGCCTCCTCAGCCTCGGTGCCGAGCGGGATCAGGCGGGCCGCTTCGCTGTACATCTCCGCCAGGCCACGCGAGCCGTCGAGCGCGAGCCCCGCGGCCTGCGGATCGGCCAGCAGGGAGCCACCGAGTTGCGCGCCGTACCAGAAGAGGAACCCTTTGAACACCGACTTCGACACCACCCGCGGCGCCAGCCGTGCGGACCACATGCGAGCGCTGTCGCGGTACTTCTGCTCGCCAGTGCGCAAGGCAGCCAGCCACAGCATCCCGACCCAGAACCCGCCGGTCCAGTCGCCGGCCGGGGTGCGTGTCCAGGTGCCGTCGGCCGGATTGCCATAGTGCGGAAAACCCGCCTCGTCCTGCGCGATCGTCGCATCGATGCGTTGCAGGATGCGATCGAGCGCATCATCGATCAGTCTGGAATCCATCTGTTTGTCTCCATGCGTACATTGGCTTGTCCGGTCTCCGGTGCCGGCCTTGCGGACCGACTGGGGGGCGTGCGGAGCGGGGTATGCATGGAATCCTAGGGATTGCGCAAACTAGTGTCCAATATATAATTAATCGATCTTTTATACTCAATGGATATAGTGATGGACCTTCGCCACCTGCGGTACTTCATCGCCATCGCTGAGGAACTTAATTTCACGAGAGCGGCCGAACGACTGCACATCGCCCAGCCTCCGCTGAGCATGCAGATCCGCCAACTCGAGGAGGAGATGGATGTCACACTGCTGAATCGCTCGCGTCGGCACGTGGAGTTGACGGAAGCGGGTCGCATTTTCCTTGAGCAAGCGCGGCAGATCCTGCGAGCTACCGAGAGGGCAGTCGTGCAGGCGCAACGCGCGCATCGCGGCGAGACGGGCCGGCTGACGGTCGGCTTCTTCGAACACACGTCCTACACGCTGCTGCCGCCCATCCTGCGCGCCTACCGAGAACGTTTTCCTTCCGTCGAAGTCCTGCTGCGCTGGTTTCCGGTCGTCAAACAGGCGGAAGCTCTGCGCCGGGGTGACGCGGATATTTCCTTCATGCGGCCGGTGCCGGACCTTGAGGAAGTGACATGGGAGACCATCCTGGAAGAGCCGTTCGTGCTGGCCGTGCCGGCAAGACACCCGTTGGCGAACGCTGAGTCGATTTCTCTGAAGAAATGCGCGCAGGAGCCCTTCGTGATGTACATACCGGAGATGGCGCCGGACTTCCACGCCATGAACATGCGCATGTGCGCGTCGGCGGGATTTGTACCGAAGGTCATCTCGGAAGTGGGGCAGGTCTATACGCTGCTCGGCCTGGTCAGCTCCGGTGCGGGCATCGGCTTCGTGCCAGCGTCAGTCCGGAAGGTGAAGTTCGACCACGTGGTTTACAAGCCGATCGAAGGCCGGCAGCCGACCATCGAGATCATGCTCGGCTATAGCCAGCGCACCCCAACGCCGCTCATGACGGCGTTCATCGAGACGGCCAAAAGCATGCTGTGAGGGTTCCTCCGACCTCGCCCGGTGCAATATGGGCAAGGCGGAGGATGGCGCGGGTGTTCAGTCGCGCCGGGAGGTCGGCGACAGGCTACCGTCGACGTGGCGGTCGAGCGCCAGTGGGTTGAAGTCGGCCAGCGCGGCCGGCAACAGGCTGGATGGGAAGTTCTGATAGCACACGGGGCGCAGGAACCGCTCGATGGCGGCACTGCCGACCGACGTGCTGCGCCCATCGGACGTGGCCGGGAACGGTCCGCCGTGGACCATGGCGTGGCTCACTTCCACGCCGGTCGGGAAGCCGTTTACCAGGATTCGGCCCGCCCGGTCTTCCAGCCGCGGCAGCAGTTCGGCCGCGAGAGCTTCGTCCGCCGGCGCCATCTGCAGCGTGGCGGTCAGTTGCCCTTCCAGCCCATCGAGCACCGCCGCCACATCCGCCGCCGAGCGGCATCTGACGATGAGCGAGCAGGGACCGAATATCTCCTCACCCAGTTCGGGAAAAGCCAGAAAGCTGGCCGCGTCGGTGGCGAACAGATGGGCCGTCGCCGCGCAGGCGCCGCTGCTGCTCTCGCCGGTGGCCACGCTTCTGACTGCCTCATGCGCCCGCAGGCGCGCCACCCCGGCGGCGTAGGCGCGGCCGATGCCGGGCGTCAGCATCGTACCCGCCGGCTTACCTTGTACGACCCGCCCGGCTTCGGCCTCGAAGCGATCACAGTCGTCCCCTTCCAGCGCGATCACCAAACCGGGGTTGGTGCAAAACTGGCCGACGCCCATCACGAGCGAATCGACGAATTCCCGCGCGATGCCCTCGGCTCGATCTGCCAGCGCATGTGGCAGCAGAAGCACCGGGTTGACGCTGCTCATTTCGGCGTAGACCGGAATCGGCACCGGCCTGGCCATTGCCTGCCGCAAGAGCGCGAGGCCACCGGCCCGGGAGCCGGTGAAGCCGACCGCCCGGATGGCGGGATGCCCGACGAGCGCCTGTCCTACGTCATTGCCAACGCCAAAGAGCAGGGAGAACGTCCCCTCCGGCAGCCCGTATTCGGCCACCGCCGCCTGGATGACCCGGCCGACCAGTTCGGAAGTGCCGGGATGCGCTGGGTGGGCTTTGACGACCACCGGGCAGCCCGCCGCGAGGGCCGACGCCGTGTCGCCGCCGGCCACCGAGAACGCCAGTGGGAAGTTGCTGGCGCCGAAGACGGCCACCGGGCCCAGCGGGACGTTGCGTCGGCGCAGGTCCGGGCGCGGCAGCGGCGTGCGATGGGGCAAGGGCGTATCCAACGTCGCCCCATGCCAGTGCCCGGCCCGTACAACCCCTGCGAACAGCCGCAACTGGCCCGCCGTGCGCGCCTGCTCGCCCTGCAGACGCGCTCGCGGCAGAGCCGTCTCGGCCATGGCGCGCTCGATGAGGGCGTCGCCGAGGCCTTCGATGCCGGTGGCGATTGCTTCCAGGAAGCTGGCGCGGGTCTCGGGCGTCGTCTCGCGATACCTCGCAAAGCTGCTCGCAGCGAGGCGGCAGGCCTGGTCGACGTCGGCGGGGCCGGCGCCGACGAATGCGGGCTCGATGTCGGCGGCAAGCGCCGGAGAAAACGCCTTGAACGCGCCGGCGGTGCCGCTGACGCTGCTCTGCCCGATCAGCATATGTCCGGTGATCCTCATGACGCCTTCTTCCCAATGAGCGGGCAGCCACCTTCTTCCATCGGCCGGAACGCCTCGTTGGCGGGAATGGTGGCGATGAGCTTGTAGAAGTCGCCCGCGTACTTCGATTCCGACGGCTTCTTCACCTCGAAAAGATAGAGCGGGTGGATCTTCCGGCCGTCTTCGCGGATGCTGCCCTTGCCGAACAGCTTGTCGTCGGTGGGCATCGCCTTCATCTTCGCGACCACGGCAGCGCCGTCGCCGTCCGCCTTCATCGCCGCCACTGCCTTCAGGTAGTGGGTCACCGCCGAGTACGTGCCCGCCTGCGCCATGGTTGGAAACTTGCCGTTGTTGGCGGCGGCGAATTCCTTGCCGAACTTGCGGTTCTCGTCGGTCATGTCCCAGTACCAGGTCTCGCTCAGCAAAAGGCCTTGGGCGGCTTTGAGGCCGAGCGCCTGGACATCGCTGCTGAAGACGAGCAGGCCTGCCAGCTTCTGACCGCCGGCGGTCACGCCGAACTCGGCGGCCTGCTTGACCGCGCCGATGGTGTCCCCCCCGGCGTTGGCCAGGCCCACTACCTGCGCCTTGGAGGCCTGAGCCTGAAGCAGGTAGGAGGAGAAATCGTTGCCCGGGAAAGGATGCCGGACCTTGCCGAGGACCTTGCCACCGTTCTTGACGACAACGGCCTCGGTGTCGCGTTCGAGCGAGTGGCCGAAGGCGTAGTCAGCAGTCACGAAGAACCAACTCTTGCCACCCGACTTGACAACCGCCTTACCAGTCCCATTCGCCAGTGCCCACGTGTCGTAGGCCCAGTGGATCGCATTGGGCGTGCAGGCTTTGCCGGTGAGGTCGGAGGTGCCGCCGCCGGTGACAATCATCACCTTGTTCTTCTCCTTGGCCACCTGGTTGACCGCCAGGACGACCGACGAGGTCGGCACGTCGACGATAGCGTCCACCTTGTCCACGTCGAACCAGCGGCGGGCGATGCTCGCTCCGACGTCCGGCTTATTCTGGTGGTCGGCGGCCACGATCTCCACCTTCAGACCATGCTTCTCGGGCGCAAAGTCCTGGACTGCCTTCTTCGCGGCCCAGACCGAACCGGGACCAGCCAGCCCGGCATAAACGCCGGTCTGATCGTTGAGCACGCCGATCCGGACCACGCCGTCCGTGATCTCGGCCTGCGCCGTCGAGGCCGTCAGCAGCGCGGCGAGCGAAAGCAGCTTGATGCGATTGTTCATCATGTGTCTCCTCTTCTGTGGGGATAGATATGGGGTGTTCCGTTCAGCGCCAGATTTCATGCCTTTCCTTCCACGCGCCGGCCAGGCACGCCTGCTCCGGCGGGTGTTTCGTCATGACTTGGTGCCGGCCCGGCAGCGTGGCACGGTGCGGGCCGGCCGCGGCGGTTGCCTACAATGTTCTGGCACAACGCGTTCAACTCGCCGACGATGCCGCGGCGGAACGCCAGCACGCACACGACGAAGATGCTCCCCATGATCACGGTGATCATGGAACCAACCTTGTCGGCCAAGGCGTTCTGGATGGCGACCACGATGCCCGCGCCCACCACCGGGCCGAAGGCCGTGCCAAGGCCGCCCAACAGCGTCATCAGCACGACTTCGCCGGAGGTGTGCCAGTGCGCGTCGGTCAGCGTGGCAAACTGGAAGACCAGGGTCTTGGTGGCCCCGGCAAGGCCGGCCAGGCCCGCCGAGAGGACGAAGGCCAGCAGCTTGTAGCGCGCGACGTCGTAGCCCAGCGAGGTGGTGCGCGCCTCGTTCTCGCGGATCGCCTTCAGGATCTGGCCGAAAGGCGAATGGATGATGCGGTGGATCAGCCAGAAGGCGAACAGGAAGATCGCCAGCACGAAGTAGTACATGCGCAGGTCCGACGCCAGGTCGATCAGGCCGAACAGCCTGCCTCGCGAAATGGCCTGCATGCCGTCCTCGCCGCCGGTGAACGGCGCCTGCAGGAACAGGAAGTAGAACATCTGTGCCAACGCAAGCGTGATCATCGCGAAGTAGATGCCCTGCCGGCGAATAGCGAGCGCCCCGACGACAAAGCCCGCGGCAGCCGAGACGGCCGTGCCGAGCAGGAGGCCGAGTTCCGGGGTCAGCCCCCAGGTCTTCATGCCGTAGCCCGATATGTAGGCCGCCGTGCCGAGGAACGCCGCATGGCCGAACGAGAGCAGGCCGGTATAGCCGAGCAGCAGGTTGAAGGCGCAGGCGAACAAGGCGAAGCACAGCACCTTCATCAGCATCACCGGATAGAGCACGGCCGGGGCCGCCAGCGCGCCCAGCAGCAGGACACCGTAGCCAAGATTTCTCATTTTCATACTCGACCTCACTTTTCCTTGCCAAACAGGCCTGCCGGCCGAACCATCAGCACGATGACCATGATCACGAAGACCACCGTGGCCGACGCCTCCGGATAAAACACCTTGGTCAGTCCTTCGACCACGCCCAGCCCCAGCCCGGCGACGATCGCGCCAAGGATGGAACCCATGCCGCCGATCACCACCACCGCGAACACGACGATGATCAGGTTCGACCCCATCAGCGGACTTAGTTGCCCCGTCGGTGCTGCCAGCACGCCGGCCAGCCCGGCCAGGCCTACGCCGAAGGCATAGGTCAGCATCACCATCACCGGCACGTTGATGCCGAAGGCTTGGGTAATGCTTGGGTTCTCGGTGGCGGCGCGCAGGTAGGCGCCGAGGCGGGTCTTCTCGATCGTGAACCAGGTCAGCAGGCACACTGTGAGCGAGGCGCCGATGACCCACGCGCGGTATTTCGGCAGGCTCATGAAGCCGAGGTTGAAGGCGCCAGCCACCTCGTCGGGAATCGAATAGGGCTGCCCCGAGACGCCGAACTGGAAGCGGAACAGGCCTTCGATAATGAGCGCCAGCCCGAAGGTGAGCAGCAGGCCGTACAGGTGGTCGAGCTTGTACAGCCACCGCAGCAGGCCGCGTTCGATGGCGATACCCGCTAGCCCGACCAGCGCCGGCGCCGCCAGCAGCGACCACCAGTAGCTGATGCCGAGATACTCCAGGCCCGCCCAGGCGACGAATGCGCCCACCATAAACAGCGCGCCGTGGGCAAAGTTGATGATGTTGAGCATGCCGAAGATCACGGCAAGCCCGAGGCTGAGAATCGCGTAGAACGAGCCGTTCACCAGCCCGAGCACGAGTTGCCCCAACAGCCCCTGTAGCGGGACTCCCAGAATCGTTGTCATGTTGTCTCCTCCGCAGCGGTCTCAGACACCCAGGAGTTCCTGGAGCAGGTGCTGCTTCTCGTGAATCTCGTGCTGGTGGATCTCCGCGGCGATTTGGCCGTGCTCCACCACGTACATGCGGTCGGCCAGCGGCGCGGCGAACCGGAAGTTCTGCTCCACCAGCACGATCGTGTAGCCCTTCGCCTTGAGGTCGCGGATGACCTGGGCGAGCTTCTGCACGATCACCGGCGCCAGTCCCTCGGAGATTTCGTCCAGCAGCAGCAACCGCGCCCCAGTGCGCAGGATGCGCGCCATCGCCAGCATTTGTTGCTCGCCGCCCGAGAGCCGCGTGCCCTGGCTATGCCGCCGCTCGTGGAGGTTGGGAAACATCGCGTAGATCTCGTCGAGGCTCATCCCGCCGCCACCCACCTGCGGCGGCAGCAGGAGGTTCTCCTCGCACGAGAGGCTGGAATAAATCGCCCGCTCTTCCGGGCAAAAGCCGACGCCGAGACGCGCGATTCGATGGGCCGGCATGCCGATTGCCTCGCGGCCGTCGATCATGACCGAGCCGGCGCGCCGCCCCGTCAGGCCCATGATCGCGCGCAGGGTGGTGGTACGGCCTGCCCCGTTGCGGCCGAGCAGGGTCACGCACTCTCCCTCGTTCACCAGCAAGTCGATGCCGTGCAGGATGTGCGATTCGCCGTAGAAGGCGTGGAGGTCGGTGACCCGCAGGTATTCCGTCGCCATGATCAATGCCCTCCCGGCGCAGCGAGCGCGGCATCGGCGCTGCCCATATAGGCCTCGATGACCTGCGGGTTGGCGGAGACTTCCGCGTATGTGCCCTCGGCCAGCACGCTGCCGCGCGCCAGCACCGTGATGGCGTCGCAGATGCCGGACACCACTTTCATGTTGTGCTCCACCATCAGGATGCTGCGATTGGCCGAGACCTTCTTGATGAGCTGCATGACGCGGTCAACGTCTTCGTGGCCCATGCCCTGCGTGGGCTCGTCGAGCAGCATCAGCTCGGGGTCGAGGGCCAGCGTGGTGGCGATTTCCAGCGCGCGCTTGCGGCCGTACGGCATCTCGGCGGTCGTCATGTCGGCGAAGTCATCCAGTCCGACGTCGGCGAGCAATGCCATGGCTCTGTCATCGAGCGATGCGAGGACTTTCGGCGAGCGCCAGAACTGGAACGACATCCCGAGCCTGCGCTGCAGCGGGATACGTACGTTCTCGAGCACGGTCAGGTGCGGAAACACCGCCGAGATCTGGAAGGAGCGCACCACGCCCCTGCGTGCGACCTGCGCCGGCTTCTCGCCCGTGATCTCGGCACCGTTGAACCGTATGGTGCCGCGCGTGGGATCCAGGAACTTGGTAAGGAGGTTGAAGCAGGTGGTCTTGCCTGCACCGTTCGGACCAATCAGCGCGTGGATGTGCCCACGCCTGACCTTGAGACTGACGTCGTTTACGGCGACAAATCCCTTGAATTCTTTCCTCAGTCCGACGGTTTCAAGAATGAGATTGCTTGCCATGGTCATTTCCGCGCCCGTTGTTGGGTCTGCTGGAGAATATGGCCGCAGCTAGATCACGTCCAATATATTATTGGTTATTCATTGACACTTTTTGTGTATATGACGGACGCGCCAGCCAGTCGGGCGCTACTTGCGAATTGTCGCGGACGTCAGGACACGAAGGCGTGTCGAAGCGCCACAAGGCGACAGAAGCGATTGGTATCTGCACCCGACTTACGCGGTAACGCCGGCGCGCGAACCGCTGGGCGTGCTCACAATCGCACCTTGGCTGTGGGACCGATCGCGTACTCTCCGCTGCTGAAACGCTGCGCGCGTTATGTGAGGGAATCTGAGGTTACCCCGCTTGATCGCCGATCGGGCGCGGACTCGAGCCCCAGGTACGAGTCACCGTAACCAGCGTCACGCCGAATCCAGCATCGAGCCAGCGCTGTGCGTCCTTCAGCACCTGCAGGTCGATGCTGTCCATGATGTGCTCCACGAATGGCGTGTCTATTTTTCCGCGAGACGGCCCAGCGTCTCCGGTACGATTGCTGCCCCCGCCAGGTAGATCAGCGTGACCACCGCGACGAAGATGCCAAGGACTACCGGAAGGTCGGCTGGTGTGCGCGCAGCGAGTGAGGCCAGGGTCGGCATCATTCCGCCGATGGCGAAGCCGATGTTCCACGAGAGTCCCGTGCCCGAGGCGCGGATGCTGGTAGGGAATCGTTCGTTCAGGAAGATCAGGATCGGCGCAAAGCCGGCGCACCCGAGCATGCTGAGGGCCGCCGCGTAGACGCCGCGGAGAACGGCGGTCGGTGCGGCCGGCATCCACTGGTAGAGCAGCGGCATCAGCACCACGCTGACCGCGCCGATCAGCAGGAAGGCGCGCTTGCGCCCGATCATCGTGCTGAGGTGGCCCGCTGCTACCGACGCCACAATCACGCCGACGCTGCTCAGCATCAGGGTCGCCGCAGCCTCCCCGGGGGACGCCTTCACCACGACCTTAGGGAAGGTCGGCAGGTAGCCGGAAGTCAGGTAGTAGGCGCTGCCGCCGCCCACGGTGAGCAGGATGTTGACCAGCAGTACGCCGCGATATTCGCGCGAGAACAGCGTGCGCAGCGGATGCGTCTGCGGCTTTGCTTGGCCGCTTGCCGCTGTTGCCGCTTTTGCCGCTTGTAACTGCTTCCACAGCGGCGACTCCTCCAGCGAATTGAAGATGACCAGCCCGAGCACCGAGCTGACGATGCCGGCGAAGAACATGCAGCGCCATCCCCAAGTCTCGAAGGCGTCGCCGGGAAAGAGGGCCGTCATCGCCATATACGTGATCGACGCCAGCAGCGCCCCAATGCCCGCGCCGCCACCGCCCACCAGCCCCGACACCGCCCCGCGCCATGACCGCGATACCGATTCCGTGCCGATGGTATGCGTCGACGCTACCACCCCACCGACGAACACCCCCTGCACCAGGCGCAGCAGGATGAACAGCGCCGGCGCAAAGAGGCCGATCTGGCCGACCGTCGGCAGTAGCCCGAATGCCGCTGTCGACAGGCCCACGCCGGTCACGGCAACCACCATCGCCCCCTTGCGGCCATGTCGGTCCGCGTAGGAGCCGAAGATGGCCGAGCCCAGCGGCCGCATGAGCAGCGTGACCGCGAATGATGCATACACCGCTGCCAGCGACAGCATCGCATGCTGGGACGGAAAGAACAGCTTGCCGATCACCGGTGCCACGAACAGCAGGATGAACAGGTCGAACAGATCGAGCGCCCATCCCATGCATGAGGCCGTCACCGCTCCCAGCACCTGCCGGTTGCTCGCAGCCGGTGACACCACGGTCCCCGAGCCGCCCGGTTTCGGCTTGTCGTTTGCCAGCATTTCCATCGTTGTCTCCTTGTTTCTTTGAACAAGCGGCTCCCCGCGATGCCCGCCAAAGGGCATCGCCGCGAGTCCTTCTTACCTTGGGGGGCGGGCAGTTCAGCCCCGCCCGCGCATACGGTCAGCTACCGCGAAATGCAGGCTTGCGCTTCTCGTGGAACGCTTCCACGCCCTCGCGAAAGTCGTCCGAGCTACGCAGGCGGCTGTAGCAGTGCCCTTCGAGCTCGATGGCGATCGACAGCGGCGCGTCTTCGGTGTCATTCAGCAGCTTCTTGGCGGTGCGCTGGGCCAGCGGCGAGAATGCACGCAGTTCGTCGGCCAGCGCGTCGGTGGCGGCTTCCAATTCGGCATCGGCCACGCAGTCCACAACGAGGCCCCAGTCGTACGCCTGCCGGCCGGCAATGCGGCGCGAGCGCATGACGATGTCCTTGGTGCGGCCGACGCCCACCATCTTCTGCAGCCGCGCGGAGCCGCCCGAGCCCGGAATCTGGCCGAGCTTCTGTTCCGGCAGCGCGTACTCGGTGGTGTGGGTGGCGATGCGGAAGTCGCACGCCAGCGAGAGTTCGAAGCCAACGCCGAAGCAGTAGCCCCGATTGGCGGCGATTACCGGCTTGCTGCAACGCGCCGGCGCCGCAATGTTCCACGCCAGCTTCGATACGTGCTCGGGCGATGCCTCCAGGAATCCCTTGATGTCGCCCCCGCTCGAGAAATGTTCACCTTGCGCGCGCAGGACGATGACGCGCACGCGGTCGTCGGCGTCTAGCGTCTCGAACACGGCGCGTATCTGGTCGCGGGCAGCCATCGAGATCACGTTGTAGGGCGGGCGGTGCAGGATGATGTCGGCCCGCTCGCGCGCAGGGTCGATCTCGACGGAAAAGCCGTCGAGGTCCTGGAGCCGCTGCTGGTCGGGATGGGTCAATGCGAAGGCTTGTGTCACGTCGTTACTCCTTGGTCGGGACGTTGGAAGAAGGGCAGGAAAGCGAGGTGTATTCGCCGGCCGACAGCTTGCGGCGCAGGATCTTGCCGACCGGTGACTTCGGGAGTTCGGCCACGAACACGTAGTCACGCGGGCGCTTGAAATTGACGAGTTCGGAGCCGCGGCAGTAGGTGTCGAGTGCCAGGGCGTCCACGCAACCGCGCGGCTTGACGAAGGCCACTACCTTCTGGCCCCAGCGGGGATCCGGCAGCCCGGCCACGGCCACCTCGTCCACGGCCGGATGCAGGGAGAGAACCGACTCGATGTCGGCGGGAGCGATGTTCTCGCCGCCGCTGATGATCATGTCGTCCACTCTGCCGGTCACGAAGAGATCGCCGTCGGCGTCGAAGTAGCCGATGTCGCCGGTGAAGTACCAACCTTCGTGCAGCGACTTTGCATTGGCGTCGTCGCGGTTCCAGTAGCCTTCGAACGCTTCATCGCCGCGCAGGTCGGCGATGATCTGACCCTCTTCGCCGGGAGCGGTCACCGCCTCAGGCGAAGTGGCGTCCAGCCGTACCACGCGCAGCCGTGTATTGAGGCCGGCGCGACCGGCGCTGCCCGGCTTGCGCCCCGCGCGCTGCTCGATGCTGAATGTGTACACCTCGGATGAACCGTAGTGATTGACGAACAACTCCGGGCGGAATGCTTGTTCGAGCCGTGACAGCAAACCGTCGCTCATCGCCGCGCCGGCGAAGCCAAGCTTGGCGACCGTGCGGACACCCATGCTGTCGAAGCCCGGGTCGGCCAGCAGGTCGTGGTACAGCGTAGGTACAAGATAAAGGCAGCTCACGCGATGGTCGGTGATGGCCTGCAGCGCCTGCGATGGGCTCCAGCGCCGCACGCAGACGAACAGGCCGTCCACCAGCGCCATGGCAAGCAGCGAGCGCACGCCCATCGTGTGGTACAGCGGCATCACGCCGAGCGTGCGCTCGCCGCGCCGATACAGGTTCTGCGCGACGTGAGCCAGGGCGGCGGCGCGCTCCTGCCGGTGGCGGCGCGGCACGCCCTTCGGGCTGCCGGTGGTGCCGGAGGTGTACAGCATCAGCGAGATGTCGTCGGCTGTTGCCAATGTGCTGTCGAGCCGGGGTGTGACGTCGAGCAGGGTGTCGAATGACAGCGAGCCGCCTGGCGCATGGTCCAGTGCGATGCAGGGTATCTCCTGCGCGGCGGAGCTCTCCAGCACGGCGTCGGCGCTGACGGGCTCGAACACCAGCGCCCGGGCGCCGGCATCGCGCACGCAATAGTCCAGCTCGTCCGGCTTGGCGCGCCAGTTCAGCGGGACGATGACCACACCGGCGAACTGGCAGGCCCAGTGCAGCGTAGCCGCCTCCCAGCGGTTCTGCAGGATGGCCAGGAGGCGATCACCGGGGCGCAGGCCGAGGTCGTGCAGGCCGGCGGCCACGCAGCGGATGCGCGCGAACCATTGCTCGTAGGTCAGCAGCAGGTCGCCGTCGACGATGGCGGGGGCGCTGGGGCTGCGCTCCACGCTTTGCAGGAAAGTGCGGCCGAGATCAAGCATCGCGGGTCTCCCCGACTGTCGCCGCTTCCACGTGGCGTGCCCGCGCCCGGCTGGCCGCGACATCAAGGACGGCGGCGACGACCGGCGTGTAGCCCGTACAGCGGCACAGGTGGCCGGACAGCATGTCGCGCACCTGCGCCTCAGTCGGCTCGGGCACCCGTTCCAGGTAGTCCACGCACGACATCAGGATGCCTGCCGTGCAGAAGCCGCATTGCAGGGCGTGGTGGCGTCGGAAGGCTTCCTGCAGGTCGCTCAGGCCTTCGCGCGGCGCGAGGCCCTCGACGGTGTCGATGGCGCGGCCGTCGGCCTGTACGGCCAGCATCAGGCAGGAGCGCGCGGCTACGCCGTCGACGCGCACCGTGCAGGCGCCGCAGACGCCGTGCTCGCAGCCGACGTGCGTGCCGGTGGCGCCGAGTTCATGACGCAGGAAGTCCGACAGCAGCTCGCGCGGAGCGCACAGGCCGCTGCGCTCGCTGCCGTTCAGGGTCAGGGTGACGCGACGGCGCTCGTCGCGCCGCATCACTGAGAGCGTGCCGGCTGGCGCGCCACGTAGGGTCTTGCTCATCTTGCCTCCTCGATTACGCGCATGCCCAATTGCCGCACCAGGTGGCGGCGGTACTGCGCGCTAACATGGGCGTCGTCCTGCGCGCCCAGCTTCCAACTGAAATCGTTGATGGCCTCGGCCAGCGCCTTGCCTTTCAGGTGTGGCCAGCTCTCCAGTACTGGCCGGTCGGCCACGCCGCCCACGGCCAGTGAGATGGCGTCGTCCGTGACGATCGCAGCGCACGCGACCAGCGCGAAGTCGCCATGCCGGGCCGAGAACTCCATGAAGCCGTAGCGCGCGCCAGGCCGCCTCAGCGGGAAGCGCACGGCTTCCACCAGTTCGTCTGGCTCGCGCGCGGTCATCAGCATTCCCTGGAAGAACCCGGCGGCCGGCAGCACGCGGCGGCGGCGCAAGGAGCGCAGCACGACCTCGCCACCGAGTGCCGTGAGCACCAGCGGCAGTTCTGCGCTGGGGTCGGCGTGCGCGACGGAGCCGCACACCGTGCCCCGGTTGCGGATCTGGAAATGGGAGATGTGCGGGAAGGCGAGCGCGAGCACCGGTACCTCGTCGGAGAGCGATGCGCGCCATTCGACGCTGCCCTGCGTCACTGCGGCGCCCACCACAAGATGGCCGTCTTCTACGCGCACGGTATTGAGGTCGGCGGTGCGAGAGATGTCGACCAGCAGTTGCGGCTGCGCGAGCCGCATATTGAGGACGGCCATCAGCGACTGGCCACCGGCCAGAATGCGGGCGTCCTCGCCGGCACGGGCCAGTGTCTCCAGCGCGTGCTGTGTGGATTCGGCGCGCAGGTAGTCGAACGCGGCGGGTTTCATCGACGAACTCCCAGGAGCGCCAGCATGCGAGCGATCCAGCCGGGACTGCGCACCGGCTTGCCGCCTGCCTGCCGGCCGAGCGATTCGAACAACTGGCGCAGCACCACTTTGGCCGCGCCTTCGAGCATGCGGCCGCCGACGGCCGCGACCTTGCCGGACACCTCGGCCTCGTAGTCGTACGCGAGACGGGTGCCGTCGCCGTGCGGGGTCAGCTCTACCATTCCGGAGCCGCGTGCGCTGCCGAGCGAGGACAGGCCGGCGCCTGCCAGCCTTAGCCGGTGCGGCGGCTCCAGGTCGAGCAGCGCGATCTCGGCTTCGTAGCGCGCCTTGATCATGCCCACGCCCACGGTTACGTCGGCGCGGTAACGGTTATCGCCGATGCGTTCGAGCGCGTGGCAGCCGGGCACGACCTGGGCCAGCGCTTTCGGGTCGAGCAGGACGGCGAAGACGGCTTCAGGTGTGGCATCGAGATCCACCGTCCCGCGTGCGCTCAGGGCCTTCGCGGCCTTGCCGCCTTTGCCGTTTGCAGGTGCTGCGTCTTTCGCCGCTTCGGCCAGTTCGGGGCGCGACGGCGGCGGATCGTCAAAGCCGATCATCGCCATCACCTTGGCGGGCGTAAGTGGCAGGCGGATGTCGCGCACGCCGAGTGCGTCCGCCACGGCGTTAGCGACGCAGGGCGGTGTGCTCATATTGTTGCCCTCGCCGAGCCCCTTGGCCCCGAGCGGCGTGAACGGGCTCGGCGTTTCCAGATGAACGATGACCGGGTCGGGCACTTCGCACGTGGTGGGCAGCAGGTAGTCGGCCAGCGTGCCGGACTGGAAGCTGCCATCGGGGCCATAGCGGAACTCCTCCATCAGCGCCGCGCCGAGTCCCTGCGCGAAGGCGCCGCGGATCTGGCCGTCGGCCAGTGCCGGATTGAGCAGCTTGCCGGCATCGTGCGCGGTGACGTAGCGGTCGATGCGCACGCGGCCGGTGGCACGGTCGATCTCCACGCCGCACAGGTCAAAGGCGAAGCCGTAGCAGGCGGACGTGTTGACGCGATCCTGTTCGTCCGGCGCGTCGAGGTTGGGCGGCGACCAGAACACGGTCTCACGCAGGCCGGGTTCCTCACCGGCAGGCAGGAGTTGCGGCGACCAGTGCGGCGCGTTGCTGGCGGCGCGGGCGAAGGGGAGTGCGGTGTCTGGCGAAGCGCTCTTGCGGGCAATGCGGCCGTTGGTGAAGACCAGTTCGGCCGGGTCGCAACGGAGGTGGGAAGCCACGATGCGCGCCAGCTTGTCGCGCACGCGCGTAGCGGCCAGGTGCACGGTTCCGGCCACGGCGCCGGCGAACCGACTGGAGTAGTTGCCTGCGGCGACGGACCACGCGTCCTTGTGGGTATCGAATTCGACGTTGACCGCCACGTCAGCGGGATCGATGCCGAGTACATCGGCCACGACCTGTGCACATACGGTCATGTGGCCCTGTCCCGC
This sequence comes from Cupriavidus sp. WS, assembly GCF_000395345.1. Classification (NCBI taxonomy): domain Bacteria; kingdom Pseudomonadati; phylum Pseudomonadota; class Betaproteobacteria; order Burkholderiales; family Burkholderiaceae; genus Cupriavidus; species Cupriavidus sp. WS. The sequence continues at coordinate 22,386 of NZ_AQPL01000048.1, forward strand.
TGGCGTGGAGGCGACGGTCACTACCACGCCGCCGAGCAGGTCGACGCTGACTGTTGCGCTGGCGATAGCGCCGTTCTTTGGCCCAGCCTTGCGGCGTGCCTCGGCCGGTGTGGCGGTGGTGATGTAGCCCATGTTCGATACCGACGGCTCGACGATGGCAGCAAAGCCGATGCCGTACAGCCGGCCCTCGGCGCGCGCGGCATCGCGGCGGCGCTTCAGTTCATCGTAAGCCCCGGCTTCCAGGGCGCGTGACATCGCCAATTGGTAGTTGCCGGAATCGAGCAACGCGCCGGCCGCCGCGCGATACGGAAAGCCGTCGGCGGGCACGAAGTTACGGCGGTAGACGTCGAGCGGATCGAGGCCGAGTTCCACAGAGATTCGCTGTACCAGCCGCTCCAGCGCGAAGTACACCTGGGGCCCGCCGAAGCCTCGCACAAGGCCAGTCGGTGTCTTGTTGGTCAACACCACGCGATTGCGCACCAGCAGGTTGGGGATCGCGTAGGCGCCGGTCAGCAGGCCATGCATGCGATAGAAGGTAGCGGGCTCCGGCGCGCGCAGGTAGCCGCCGCAGTCCTCGAGCTGATCGTACGATAGTGCAACGATGCGGCCATCGGCCTCCACGGCAGCTTCCACGGTGGAGAGCCGCGCGGTGGCCGAGGTGGCGGCGCTCAGATGCTCGAGCCGGTCCTCCACCCACTTCACCGGCGCGCCGGCCTTGCGCGAGGCGAGGCACATCAGCACCACGTAGGGAAACACCGCCTGCTTGACGCCGAAGCTGCCGCCAGAGTCTCGCGGAGCGACGTGGCGCAGGCGGTTGGCGGGCACCTGCAGAGCCATCGCCATGACGGCATGCAGCGAGAATGGCCCCATGAAGTTGGAGGTGACCTGATAGCCCTCGTCGCCCGGCAAGTGTTCGGCAATTACCACGCCACACTCGATCGGTGTGCAGGTGTTGCGCGGGTAGTGGGCGGTCAGCGTCACGCGGTGCGGCGCGGCGGCGAACGCGGCCTTGGGGTCGCCGTAGCAGAAATGGCGATCGCTGGCGACGTTGCTGCCGAGGCGGGGGTGCAGCACGGGGGCGTCGCCTGCCACGGCAGCCTCGATCGAAACCACCGGTGGCAGCGCGCGGTAATCCACGCGCACGAGGTCGAGCGCATCCTCGGCCAGCGCGCGGCTTTCGGCCACGACTACGGCCACCGGTTCGCCTACGTAGCGCACGCGATCCATTGCCAGCGCCCACTGCTCCATCGGCGCCTTCACGCCCACCACGAAGGGCCGGGAGCAGGCGGGCAGGTCAGCGGCCGTCAGCACCGCGCGCACGCCCGGTGCCTTAAGTGCCGCCGCGAAGTCGATGGCGCCGAGTTCGGCGTGCGCGTGCGGCGAGCGGAGGATGGCGGCGTGCAGGGTACCGGGCCGGACGCCGAGGTCGTCGGCATAGCGGCCGCGGCCGGTCAGGATGGCGGCGTCCTCGACGCGCGCCATTGGGCGACCGACGTGGGGTGCCGGCCGAGTCTCCTGTACCGTGCCGGTCGTTTCGCCGGCATCGAATCTTTTCATTTGCGACTCCGTTTCACGCGACGGAACCGGGCCGGAAAGCGGCCAGGACCGTGCAACGTCAAACAGAGATTAGTGAGATCGAGATATAAGTACTAATATTGTTTTTTGATAAACAAAATCATTATTTCTGATAGAAGTGGCCGTCACTTTGGCCGCGACTTTGTCTCTAATAATCCATAATTTAAGTTTTTTTCCGCACTCACATGATGAATCGCATCACAGTAAATGATGACGTGATGCATCTTTATTGATACCTATCCGAAGATGGACCTCAGACAAATTCAGTACTTCATTGCGCTGTTCGAGGACGGTTCCGTCACACGGGCGGCGAAGCGGCTCAACATCGTGCAGCCGGCGCTCAGCATGCAGATCGCCCGGCTGGAAGAGGAATTTGGGCAGAAGTTATTCGAGCGTATCCCACATGGAATGGCGCCTACGGCTGCTGGCCGGATGATGTACCGCCTCTTCCTGCCCATCGTGCGCGACCTCGCGAGCGCGCGGCAGCAGATGATGCAGCGCGAGGAGCAGATGGCCGGCCGCATCGCGCTGGGCATGGTCGCCTCTGAGACAGAGAGCGTGTTGGTGGGATCGCTAGCGCGCTTCAACGTGCGCTATCCGAATGTGGAGGTATCCGTGGCGGACGGTTTCAGCGCCGCGCTGATCGATCTTGTGTCCGCCGGCCAGCTCGACGCGGCGGTGGTCCACCGGCAGCGCGGCCGGCCAGCGCTACAGGTGCAGCCATTGCATGACGAGGAGATGGTGTTGGTGACCAGTGCCGCGCATGGTCCAGAACTACCGGAATCGGTAGAGATGGCGAAGCTGCCGGGGTTGGAGTTGGTGCTACCGACCAAGCGCCATGGCCTGCGCGTGGTGCTGGATACGGCCACGCAGGCGCACGATGTCACCCTTGCGCCGAAGTTCGAGATCGACATCCTCGGCACCATCGTGCAATTCGTGCAAGCCACGCGCTTTGCTACCGTGCTGCCGCGCATCGTGGTGCAGCGGGCCGTGGAAGACGGCCGGCTACGCATGCATGCCATTGTTGCTCCGCGCATCGTGCGACACCTGGTCTGCGTCAGCCATCCGCAGCGGCCGCTGAGTACGGCCACGGAAGCGTTGATCACCATCGTGGCCGAGGAAATCCGGCGAGTTTCCGGCGGCGGCTACCCGTGAGACTCACGTCGCATGGCGTCATTCAATCGCTGGAACTCGGGATCCAATCAAGACCCCGTCCCTTCTTTCCGGAGCTGGAGCGGCAAGTGGCATCGCGCTCATGAACGCGATTAGCGGATTTGCTGGATTCTTCGCCCCGTGGCTCGTGGGCGTTGCGCGCAGCCAGTCGAGTGATTTCACGCTGGCCATTTACTGCCTTGCGGCAAGTGCGGCGATGGCTGCAATCCTGGCGGCATTATTGCCGTAGGTCGAAAGTGAATGGCACCTCTCAAGTGGCATGAGTATCGAGCCTGCATGTCCGGAGTAGAGAGTTCAGCCGACGTTCGAATGACTTGGCAAGGTTGGGGGCCGAGGACCGCAATTGTTAAGGATTGTTTGATGCCTGCCCTCGACTGCAGGACAGTGAGCGGCGGTGGCGCCTGTGGGCAGGCGTCGAACAATCCTCGGGGGAGGAAACCGCGGGATGCAGCGATGTGGTACGCCGGGCTATGGCGATTGAAGCGTTTGCTCGGTCAGCAATGCCAAGGGATGTCGCAGGAAGCGAGGCGTGAAGCGGACGAAGGCATGACGCGAGGTGGTGGCTGGACGGAACCCTTGGGACGCTGCGAGCATTTAATGAGGCGGCGCGAGACAGCGAGCACGACTGTCCGCTTTCGGCTCCGGTCTCCGAAGAGCCGACGATCGAGTTTGATGCGTAGGACGTGTTGGCTCATGCGATGACTCGGCTCGGTGGTGGTCCGCGGATACAGGCACTGCGCGGAATGACCTCAATGATGAGCATCGGTGCGCCACAATGCCGGCAGATGAAGGGCGTGGGCATCGCGAGCTCGGTGTCGTCAGGTGGAGCGGTGACTGCGGGCGCGGCATCCAAGAGCTCACGCGCCTTGGCCAGGTTGGCGCGACGCACCGGGTTGGCAAGCAGTCCATAGTGCCGAATGCGGTGGAAGCCGTGCGGCAGCACGTGCAACAGGAAGCGCCGCATGAACTCACCGGCATCCAGGGTCATGGTCTTGTAGCGGGTGCGGCCCTTGGCACGGTAATCCTTCCAGCGGAAGGTCACGCCACGCTCGTCCAGGGCAAGCAGGCGCTGGTTGGAGATCGCTACGCGGTGGGTGTAGCGCGATAGGTAAGCCAGTACCGCCTCGGGTCCTGCGAACGGGCGCTTGGCATACACGACCCATTCGGAGGTGCGGAGCGGCGCAAGCCACTGCGCAAAGGCAGCCGGATCGGCGAGCGCAGCGTAGTCGCCGAAGAACTGCAACTGACCCTGATCATGCGCAGCCTGGAGTGCCTCGAGGAAGCGGCGTCGGAACAGGCGGGAGAGCACGCGCACCGGCAAGAAGAAGCCGCGGCGGCAAGCCACCCACCGTTCGCCGTCCAGTGACAGGCCGCCGCCGGGGACGATGCCGTGCACGTGGGGATGATGGGTGAGTGCAGATCCCCAGGTGTGCAGCACCAGGGTGGCGCCAATCTGCGCGCCGAGGTGTTTCGGGTCGGCGGCGATGGTCCGCAGGGTATCGGCGGCGACATCGAACAACAGACCATAGACCACCGCCTTGTTGTACCAGGCGATGGCGCTGATGGACGCGGGCAGCGTGAACACAACGTGGTAGTACTCGACGGGGAGCAGATCCTCACTGCGCGCTTCGAGCCAGCGATGCGCAGCGCTGGCTTGACACTTGGGGCAATGCCGGTTGCGGCAGGAGTTATAGGACACCTCGAGCCTGGCGCAGCCGGAACAGCGCAGCACATGCCCTCCCAGTGCCCCGGTGCGGCACTGTTCGATGGCGGACATGACCTGCAACTGCCCAAGGCTCAAGCGGGCAGTCTGTCGCCAGGCCGGCCCGTGGAGGCGGAAGATATCCGCGACCTCGAGCACAATGAGCTCGGCGGCAGGATCTCTAGTCGGAGCGCAGGTTCTCGAGCGGGCTGACGACCTCGCGCAGCAGATCAGTCGCGACCTGGGCATAGAGCGCTGTCGTCTCCAGCTTCTTATGCCCAAGCAGGACTTGAATGACGCGGATATCGACCTTCTGTTCGAGCAGGTGGGTGGCGAAGCTGTGTCGCAGCGTATGCATGGATACGTGCTTCTCAATCTGTGCATCCTGGGCAGCGGCATGGATGGCACGATTGAGTTGCCGGGGGGTGAGCGGCTCGATGGGGTTAAGGCCCGGGAACAACCAGCCACCGTCGAGCATCTTGCCCTGGGCATGGGCGACGCGCCACCAGACGCGCAGGCGTTCGAGCAGCACGGGCGAGAGCATCGCGTAGCGGTCCTTGCGCCCCTTGCCCTGTTCGATGCGCAGGGTCATGCGTTCACTGTCGATATCGGTCACCTTCAACGCCACCACTTCGCTGGCGCGCAAGCCGGCGCCATAGGCGACCGCGAGCGCGGTCTGGTGCTTTAGGTTCCCAGCGGCCGCCAGCAGTCGGCCGACTTCGTCGGGACTGAGTACCACGGGCAGGGTGCGTGGAATTCGTACCGGTCGCATCTTGGCCATGCGTTGCGCATCGCCGAGCGTCACTTCAAAGAAGAACTTCAATCCGGTGATCGCGGCATTGAGCGAAACCGGGGAGATGCCGTGATCGACCAGATGGAGTTGATAGCGTCGTAGGTCCTCAGTGCTAGCCGTGTCGGGAGAGCGGCCGAGAAAGACCGCGAACCGGCGCACGGCGCGGATGTATTGGGTCTGGGTCTTATCCCCAAGCTTGCGCATCCGCATGTCTTCGATCATGCGCTGGCGTAGCGGGCTGATGGTAGGCGTCGCGACTGACATGGCTGTGCTCCTGTCGAGGCTCGAGGCGAATTGCCTCGGTCCTCAACATAGGAAACAGCGCTGGCGGTTGAGTCACTTCGCGCTTGGCCGGAGGGTTACCGCGCGAGCGGTTTAGTCCACTGGCCGGGAGCGGCCCAATGGTGCTCCCGGACTGAGTGTGGGAGCGGGGCTGCAAGCGCAATCTAGCCGGGTTGCAAATGCTCATGCCACGCAGCCAGCCAAGCTAGCTACAGTTCAGCGCATCGGCTGCGAAATCGCCCACAGGCCATCGAACATTGCCGCATATAGGGTGGCGAAATCGTGGCTCTGGATGATGAGGCCATAGTCTTCTCGCTTGGAGGACAGCATGACAACTTTGTCGTCGTAGACATAGGTCGTCATCGCAAGCGTGATGTGCTCGGGGGCGTATCGCAGCTCGCGCAATTGCTGATCGGCGTGCGGCCACAGAGCATCGATGTCTTGCGACGACGAGCGAAGCACGTGCAGTCGGATGCCTGCCTGCACGCGCTTGGCGATGTATTCATCCATGACCACGCTGCCGACTGACTCCAGCAACTGAGCAGCGGATAACACACCGCGCAAATGCTTCGACTGGGCCGTCAGGGTGTCCCACAGTACGGTGCGCACAGCATCCTGTCCTTCGTAGAAGCGGATCTCTGGTTTGGTGCGGGAACTGTTGTACAGCGAGCGCAGTTGCGGCATCAATTCGGCCAGCGTGCGCTGCCGCGCTTCCAGCCGTCGCATCAGTACATTGGGATCCTCCGGCACGACGAAGCGCTTGTCCTCCCGGTCCACCAGCCGCACCAATCCTTCTTCCTGGAGCCGCTCGATCACGCTGTACGCCGTGGTGCGGCCGAGGCCGGCCCGGGTGGCAACCTGGTTGACGGGGGCTTCGCCGAGCTCCAGCGATGCCATGTAGGCGTTGTACAGCTTGCCCCGGATTCCAAGCTGATGCATCGCGAGTTCTAGCTCCATGATTGTCCTTTGTTTTTGACAAACTCTATATTAACAAACAAAAAAATATTATAAATCAATGTATTATGTAGTCCCGTGTTTTCGACAACGTCGTTGACACTGACTCGGGTGCTGGCCATAATTTGCGGCATGCCAGGTGTCCGCCGCGATGCGGGCGCCACGATAGGAGACAAGACCATGACCCTCTCGCCGCCAAGGCCGGGATGACTTTCCTCGCCCGGTAGCAATCCGCCCACGCCCCTTGCCCGGATCGATGGGCCGCACCCGCACCACATCGTTGCTATTTCGCCTTCGCCTCGCGCAGGGCGTGGAGATGCTCGTCCCTGCGCACGCAGTCGACGGATTCTCCGGAATGGCACGCCCCCCATGGAATCGAAGGAGCATATCCCCTTGGAACAGAACGACAAGCTCTGGAGCCTCATCGAGCAACGACTCGAGGCCTCGCCCGACGCCACCGCCGTCATCGAGGGCGAGCGCGCCATCACCGTTTCGCAATTCCACGCGCAGTGCGGGCATGCCTTGGCATGGCTGCAGGCGCAGGGCGTGCGCCGCGGCGACCGGGTCGCGGTCTGGCTGGTGAACCGCACTGAATGGCTAGTGCTGCTGTTCGCGCTGGCGCGCCTGGGCGCCGTGCTCGTTTCGGTCAACACGCGCTATCGCAGCGAGGAGGTCAGCCACATTCTCGGCAAGAGCGGGGCCCGACTCTTGGTCTGCCAGCCGGGCTTCCGCAAGATCAACTTCGCCGAGATCCTGCGCGGCATTGCTCCCGATGCACTGCCGGCGCTAGAGGGCATCGTAGTCGTCGATGCCGGCGACGACACCTCCGACACGCTTCTCGGGCGTCCCATTGCCCGCTTTCCGAGACATGATGGCGCCGCCTCCGCGGAGACCGCGTTTGCAGCGGACAGCTCCGACTCCGGAGAGGCGGTCATCTTGTTCACGACGTCGGGCACAACCAAAGGACCCAAGCTGGTTATGCACCCGCAGCGCACGCTGGTCGACCACGCCCGCCGCTGCGCTTGTGCCTACGGGCTGGACCAGCCAGGCGCGGTCATGCTGGCGATGCTGCCGTTCTGCGGCGTATTCGGCTTGAATGGAGTGCTGGCGGCGTTCGCCGCCGGCGCGCCGGCCGTGCTGATGGACGCCTTCGACGGCGAGGCCGCTGCGGCCCTGGCGCAGCGCCATCGCGCTACCCACACGTTCGGCAGCGACGAAATGTACCAGCGCATGGCTGAGGCAGCTAAGGGCGAGCGGCCTTTTCCCGCGGCGCGGTTCTTCGGCTTTGGCGCCTTTACTTCGAGCTTTGGCGAGTACGCGCGCCACGCGTGGTCGCGAGGCATTCCGCTGGTTGGACTCTACGGCAGCAGCGAGGTGCTGGCCTTGTTCGCCGGACAGCCGCTGGAACTGCCGCTCGATGCACGCCTTGAGGGTGGCGGCCGGCCGGTGGCCGCAGCGCTGGCGAAAGTGCGCGTGCGGGACACGGAGAGCGGTGAGCTACTGCCGCCCGGGCGCTCGGGGGAGCTGGAGATTCGCGCCCCGAGCAATTTCCTGGGGTACTTCAATGACCCACAGGCCACGGCGGCCGCAGTGCTTCCGGACGGCTTCTTCCGCACGGGCGACCTTGGCCACCTGCGCGACGACGGTACCTTTGTCTACGAGACTCGCATGGGAGACGCGATACGTCTGGGCGGGTTCCTGGTCAACCCGGTCGAGATCGAGGCAGTGCTCAAGCGCTTCGACAGCGTGGCCGACGCGCAGGTCGTCGCGGTAGAGATCGAAGGCCGCACGCGCGTGGTGGCGTTCGTCGTGCCGAGTCCTGGGAGCATGCCGGTGGAGGCCGATCTCATCGCGCAGGTGGCCGCGCAGGCGGCGTCCTTCAAGGTGCCGGCGCGCATCTGGCTCGTCGACGAGTACCCGGTTACGCAGAGCTCAAACGGCGTCAAAACGCAACGCAACAAGCTGCGTGACATGGCCATCGAGCGCCTGGCGCAGGGTTGAGCGCGCCGCGTGCGCACCCACCGCAGATTCCAAGGAAACACCATGTCCCATTCCTACTACTTCGAAGACTTCGAGGTCGGCCAGGTTTTCGAAAGCACGGCCAGGACCGTCACCGAAACCGATCTGACCATGTTCTCCATGCTATCCGGTGACTGGAACCCGATTCATGCCGACGCCGAGTTCGCCGCCCAGTCCCGTTACGGCCAGCGCGTGGTGCACGGCACGCTCGGCATTGCGATGGCCACCGGGATGATGCACCAGCTCGGCATCTTCGAGCGCACCGTGGTGGCCATGATGTCGCTCGGTACCTGGCGGTTCGTCGCTCCCATGCTCGTCGGCCAGACATTGCATCTGCGCCTGGGCATCCTGGAGAAAGAGGCCGGCACGAGCCGCCGCGTCGGGCGCATCAACCGCAGCCTGCAATTGCTTGACCAGCATGGCGCGCTGGTGCAGGACGGCGTCAGCGACGTACTGGTGCTCAAGCGCAGCGCGGCCTGACGCTGGCGTGGACATGAACAACGACAACAGGAGACATCCATGCACAGCATGACCAGCTTTTTCACCGAACTGATGCGCAGGTACCTGCCCGATCCCTTCGTTTTCGCGATCGGGTTGACTATCCTCACCATGGGGCTGGCCATCGTGGTTGAGCAGCAGAGCGTGGCCACGACGATCGATAACTGGGGCGCGGGCTTCTGGAACCTGCTCGGCTTCACCACGCAGATGGCCGTTATCCTTGTCATGGGATATGTGCTGGCGCGCGCGCCGCTGGTCGACGCGCTACTGTCGGCATTGGTCAGCCAGGTACAGCGCCCGGCCACCGCGGTCGTGGTTGCCACGCTGGTCGGCGGCGTGGCCAGCTACATCAATTGGGGATTCGGGCTGGTGGTCGGCGGCATCGTTGCCAAGAAGCTCGCCCTGAAGCTGCGAGACGTACACTACCCGCTGATCATCGCCTCAGCCTACAGCGGCTTCACGCTCTACGGCATCGGCCTGTCGGCGACGATTCCTATCGTGATTTCCAGCAAGGGGCACGCGCTGGCCGACGCGATGGGTGTCATTCCGCTGCGCGAGACCATCTTCTCCGCGCCCATGCTCTTGGCTGGCCTGGCGCTGCTGATCACGCTGCCCATTCTGAACGTCATGATGCTGCCCCGCCGCGCTGACCAGGTGGTGCCGATCGATCCTGCGCTGGCGCCGGCCGAGCAGGGCGCCACTGGTGCGCCGGCAGCGGCCTCCGCAGGCGGTAAGACGCTGGCCAGCCGCCTCAACGACAGCCGTCTGCTCAGCCTGGCCATCGGTGCCGTGGCGGCGGTCTATCTCTATCGCTACTTCGCGGCCGGCAAGGCGTTCGACGTCAACATCATCAATTTCGTCATCCTGTTCGCAGGCATCGTGCTGCTCGGCACGCCCGCGCGCTATGTCGAGATGCTGAACGAGGGCATCAAGGCCGTCGGCGGCGTGATCCTCCAGTACCCATTCTATGCGGGCCTGATGGCGATCATGGCCGGCAGTGGGCTGGTTGAGAGCATCTCGCACGCCTTCGTCGACATTTCCACGCCGCACACGCTGACGCTGTGGGGCATCGTCAGCTCGTTTCTGATCAACTTCTTCGCGCCCTCGGCGGGGGGCCATTGGGTGGTGCAGGGTCCCTTCATGATCGCGGCAGCGCATTCGCTCGGCGCGCCGCTGAACCAGACGGCGATGGCTGTGATGCTGGGCAATGCCTGGAACGATCTGGTTCAGCCGTTCTGGCTGCTGCCGGCTCTGGCGCTTTCGCGTTTGCACTTGAAAGACATCATGGGCTACACCGTCGTCCACATGCTGTGGGTCGGGGCTGTGTACAGCGTTACCTTGTTGATCTGGGCGCGCCTCGGCTGAGTACAGGCTTCCTTGACGCTCCCGATCGCCCGCTTCCATGCAACCGTCGCGAGACCCACACCTTTTTCGAAACCACCATGTCTCAGATTTCCCATATCCCACCCGTCCTGCGAGAGCTTGCGTTGCCCGTGATTGCCTCGCCGATGTTCACTGTCAGCTACCCGGAACTGGTGCTGGCGCAATGCAAGGCCGGCATCGTCGGTTCGTTTCCGGCCCTCAACGCTCGCCAGCCCGAGCTGCTCGATGCCTGGCTTGGCGACATGAAGCGGGAACTGGACGCCTTCAAGGCATCCAACCCCGGTGCTACCGTCGGTCCGATCGCTGTCAACCAAATCGTTCATGCCTCCAACGTTCGGCTCGAACAGGACGTCGAGACCTGCATCAAGCATAAGGTTCCGATCCTGATCACCTCGCTGCGCGCGCCCGTGCGCGAGATCATCGATGCCGTGCACGCGTATGGCGGCATCGTGTTGCACGATGTCATCAACCTGCGCCATGCGCGCAAGGCACTGGAAGCGGGAGTCGATGGCCTCATCGTGGTGGCTGCCGGTGCGGGCGGCCATGGCGGCAAGCTATCGCCGATGGCGCTGGTAGGCGAGGTCCGGCGCATCTTCCAGGGTCCGGTCGCGCTGTCTGGCGCGATTGCGACGGGCGACGCCATCCTGGCGGCACAGGCGATGGGCGCCGATTTCGCCTACATCGGAACCCGCTTCATTGCCAGCGAGGAAGCCAATGCCAGCGATGCCTACAAGCAGGCGCTGCTGCGTGCCAGTGCGGCCGATATTGTCTACACCAATTTGTTCTCCGGCGTCCACGGCAACTATGTCCGCGAGAGCATCGAGCTGGCCGGGCTCGATCCTGACCGCCTCGACGTTGCCGACAAGAGCCTGATGAGCTTCGCGGACGGGCGCTCGAAGGCCAAGGCTTGGAAGGACATCTGGGGCGCGGGGCACGGCGTGGGACAGATCGGCGATCTGCCTCCGGTGCGCGAGATCGTTGCGCGCCTTGCGACCGAGTATCTACAGGCGAGAGCCCGCATCGCCGCACTGTAGGCACGTCGCCGCTGCTGTACAGCACGCTCGCCTCCGCCGGGGAGGCGAGCGTGCGGCGATGGAGGCCGGACTCGCCCGGACGCCAGGCGGCCGGTGCCATGCTCAGTCCGCCGAGCGTCGAGGGATACCGTCGCGCCTGGCGGTGGGCGGGCCACGCCCGGCATCCGCCGGCCGTGCCAGGGCGGATCCCCATCGATCGCTTTCCCAAGGCAATCCGTGCTCGAACTTGCCCTTGAGGAAATCGACGAAGGCGCGCAACTGGGGTGGCGTGTACCGGTTTGGCAGCGTGATGGCGTACAACGCAGCACCCGGCGAGCGGGTGAGCCGGTATTCGTTCAGCACGGTTTCCAGCCTGCCGCTGTTGAGATGTTCGGCCGCGACATAGGAGGGCAGCAGGCCGATGCCCAGCTTGGCCGCAGCCATCTCACCCAGGAAGCCATAGTCCGCGCATTCCAGATGCGGCTCGATGGAAACCCGGTGCACGTCGCCGCTGCCTTGATGCACATACTCGAGCCCCACGCGCGTGCGTACGCCAAGGCAGACATGGGAGGCTAAGTCTTCCGGCGTCGCCGGATGCCCGTGATCCGCCAGGTATTCGGGGTTGGCGCATAGCATCCATTCGACCGGCCCCAGCGCCCGCGCCACGCAGTGTTCGCCGGGCTCGTTGGTTACCCGCAAGGCCAGGTCGATATTGCCTTCCATCATATCCACCGCGCCGCCCCTGAAGGTGACGGAGAGCGATACCTTGGGATACCGGGCGCAGAACTCGGCAAACATGGCTGTCAGGTATAGGCGGCCGACGGCCGGGGGGCAGCTCACATGCAAGGGGCCGCGCACTGAAGTGCCGAAGGTGTGCAGCAGCTCATCCGCGCGCTCCACCTCGGCGCGGATGATGGTGCACTGCGCATAGAACGCCTCGCCGACCTCTGTCAGGCTCATGCGACGGGTGGTGCGCCGGATCAGCAGCGCTTCCACGTCCCGCTCCAGCTTCCGGATGCGCCGGCTCACGTTGGAACGGTCGATGCCGAGCTTGAGCGCGGCGTTCATGAAACTGCCCGATTCCACGACGGTGGCGAAGAACAGATATGCGTCGAGTTCCATGTCTGAACGGTGGATTGGTGCGCCGGGCGCAACGTGTCTGTGCGCCGGCACCAGCTTACTTGTCTGGAGGGAGGGTGCAATACTCTCCCCAAGCCCATTTTCCTGATAAAGAGGCCGGAGGAGATATGAAGCGGATCATACCCGCGCTGCTGCTGTGTGGTGCAGCCATCGCAACGAACGCGCACGCCGAATACCCCGTCAAGCCGATCACGCTGATCGTGCCATTCCCCGCGGGAGCTACGACCGACACTGTGGCCCGCGTGATCGGGCAGGCCGCTTCATCCCAGTTAGGCCAGCCCATCGTGATCGACAACAAGCCTGGCGCGGAAGGCCAGGTGGCCGCGCAGGAGGTGGCTCGCACGGCCCCGGACGGCTACCGCCTGCTGCTTGCCACCTCGGGCAACCTGTCGCTGGTACCGGTGCTGCGCAAGAAGCCGCCCTACGACGTGCTGACTGACTTCACGCCGATCGCCGATGTCGGCCGCTTTGGCTTCTTCCTGTACGTTAATCCCGCTGTGCCGGCCAACAACCTGGACGAGTTTCTCGCCTATGCCAAGGCCAACCCCGGAAAGCTGAGCTATGGCACCGGCAACAACACCGGTGTGGTCGCGTTTTCGCACTTCAAGACGCTCTCCGGCATCGACATGACCCAGGTGCCCTACAAGGGGGAGCCGCCGGCCATGCTAGACCTGATCGCCGGGCGCACGCAGGCGATGATCGGCACGACCATCGGCGCACCATACCTGCGCGAGGGCAAGCTGCGCGCGCTGGTATCGATCAATGCCCAGCGTAACAGCCTGCTTCCCGATGTGCCGACCTTGCGTGAGGCTGGCATGAAGGATCTGGAGATCATGCCCTGGGCCGGTTTGGTCGGGCCGGCAGGGATGCCGAAGGAGGTGGTCGCTCGTCTGAACCAGGCTTTCGTGGCTGCTATGAACAATGCGGACGTACGCAAGCAGATGGACCGGCTCGGCTTTCCGCTGACACCGTCCTCACCCGAAGCCTTCGGCCGGCTGATCAAGAACCAGCTCGCGGTGCATGGCCGCCTCGTGAAGGCCGCCGGGCTGCAGCCCGAGTAAAGCGCACACAGCAAAGGACAAAGGAGAGAGTCAATGGTCGCCTCGCTGCAATATGGCGAAGCCAGGATCGAGGGCGCGGAGATCGAGCGCCGCGCCGGACGGGTCGCAGGTGGCCTGATGGCACTGGGCGTGGGAGAGGATGATGTCGTGGCCATCGTGCTGCGCAACGCGCCCGCGCTGTTCGAGATCACGCTGGCCTGTAACCGGGTCGGCGCGTACCACTGCCCGGTCGACTGGCGGTTCACCGTGGATGAGCTGGGCTACATTCTGGAGGACAGCGGCGCCTGCGTGCTGTTTATGGAGGCGGACCTGGTCGAGGTACTGCGTGCCGCGGTCCCGCATGGAGTGCGCGTGGTGGCGGTCGGGCCCGAACTGCTGACCTTGCAGGCCTACGAGGTGTCGTGCGATGACGTTGACGTACCAGAAGACGTGCTCCGCTATGAGCGCTGGCGCGATGCCCAGGCAGCATACGCCGGCCCGGCGCGCCGGCCACGCGGACGTTTCGCCTACACCTCGGGCACCACCGGGCGCCCCAAGGGCGTGCGGCGCCTCGTGCAGGGCCTGCATCCGGAGCAGCCGCGCCTGCTGCGCGAAACCGTCGAGGCCGTGTTCGATTTCTCGGCCGATGCGCGCGTGTACCTGTCCGCGCCGCTGTATCACGGGGCTCCCAACCTCTACGGTGTACAGGCCATTCTGTCGACCGACCTTCTCGTGCTGGATCCCCGGTTCGATGCCGAAGGCACGCTGCGCGCCATTGAGCGACATCGCATCTCGCACCTGTACCTGGTGCCGACCATGTGCGTGCGGCTGCTGGCGCTGCCGGAACCGGTGCGCAGGCGCTACGATCTGTCGTCCGTCCGCTTCGTCGCGTGCACCGGCGCGCCCTTTGCGGTTGCCGTCAAACAGGCCATGATCGATTGGTGGGGGCCGGTGATCAATGAGTCGTACGCGTGCAGCGAGATGGGCATGGTCACCGTGATCTCGTCGGCGGATGCCATCCGCAAGCCGGGTTCGGTCGGCCGGCCGGTGAGCGAGGCCGAGGTGCGCATCTACAGCGAGGCGGGCAGCCGTCTCGGCGCGGGGGAGGTCGGCAACATCCATGTGCGCCAGCCCGCGTATGCCGACTTCACCTACCACAATCGCCCCGAGGCACGCACCGCGATGGATTGCGAGGGCCTGGCATGCGTGGGCGATATGGGCTATGTCGATACCGACGGATTTCTGTTTATCTGCGACCGTAAGAGCGACATGGTTATTTCCGGCGGCGTGAACATCTATCCGGCCGAAATCGAGAATGTTCTGTCCGGCATGCCTGGTGTGGTCGATTGCGCGGTATTCGGCGTGCCCCACGAGGAGTTCGGGGAAATGGTCGTGGCGGTCGTGCAGCCCGGAGACGGCGCGCAACTGAATCCGGAAGCGATGCGCGCGTGGCTGCGGGACCGGCTCTCCGCCTACAAGGTGCCGAAGCTCATCGAGCTGCATGCCGAACTGCCGCGCCAGGAAAGCGGAAAGATCCACAAGCACAAGCTACGCGATGCCTACTGGCAGCACACCGGGCGCCGGATCTGAGGCGGTTCCGGCGACGGAGGTGTGCTTCCGCTCTTCATGTGAGCGGCATCTGCCAAGGCGACGCCTGGCCGACTTTGGTCAACTGAGGGGAGGCGCGGCTGGCGCTTCCCGACCCTACTGCGCCATCCGGCCAGTCCAATTGCTCTGACTGAAACCGCGACGAAAACGGCCGGCCGGTTTGTCCCTGCGATGGGTGCCCACACGTTGCATTTCACGTTATGCGATGCAGGCAAGTCATGAGAAAGTAGCAAATGAACTGCCTGCGCGGTCTTCTAGCCGAGTATGGAGAGGTCATGGCTAGGAGTCGAGTAGCGCTGGATAAGGCGATGCCAGGCATACTGGCGAAGCTCACGGAGCGCTTGCCGATGATGCTTATCGAGTCGCTTCGTGAGCAGTGGAATGGCCTGACGAAGCTGGATGAGCAGATTGCTGGCATCGAACATCGGCTGCGCGGCTGGATGAAGGAAGACAAGGCGGCCAAAGCCATTGCTGAAATCCCAGGTGTCGGGCTGCTGACGGCCACCGCTGCTGTGGCAGCAATGGGCAATGCGAAGGCATTCAAATCTGGCCGGGAGTTCGCTGCTTGGATTGGCTTGGTACCAAAGCAAACAGGCTCGGGTGGAAAAGTAACGCTGCTCGGAATAAGCAGGCGAGGTGACTCGTACCTGCGGACCCTACTAATCCACGGGGCGCGCGCTGTTGTGTACTTGTCGAAGGATCCAGGGGATTGGATACGACAGATGAGCCAGAGGCGACCAAAGAATGTAGTGGTGATTGCACTGGCCAATAAGATGGCGCGGACGATTTGGGCGGTGCTGGCTCACGACCGTTCATATCGACGAGACTACACCAGTGTGAAACCCGCATGAAGGACCGGCACAGCTAGAGTTAGAGTAAGGGGGCGAAGGCTTCCCAACAGGTTGCGCAGGCAATCGCGTGTGATGACGAATACAGGTAGGACCGGGACTCGCTAAGCCTGGACAGTTCGTAGAGCCAAGAGCTCGCTTGACGAATGAGGCGCGAGTCAGCGCATTTCATAGGGGGCCGTAGCCATGAGCTGCAATAAGCCCGGATATAGACATGCAACCCATCCTGTAGAAGTTGAATGTGCGAACCTTGCGCAAAGGGAGGCGCTCATATAGACGAGCTGTGGGCTTTGATCGAACCTTTGCTGCCGCCGCCGAAACCGCGACGCAAGAAATATCCTGGCCGTCTCCCGGTTTCGAACCGGGCTGCACTGAACGGCATCCTGTTCGTGTTCAAGACCGGGATACGCTGGTGCCATCTCTCGACCAAGTTGGGATTCGGTTCGGGCCCGACTTGCTGGAGGCGCTTGCGCGACTGGCAGAAGGCCGGCGTGTGGAAGCGTTTGCACGAGTTACTGCTGGCGAAGTTACGCGAGGCCGGCGAACTCGATTTTTCACGAGCAGCCGTCGATTCATCGTCGGTGCGAGCCGTTGGGGCGGGCGAAAAACTGGCCCGAGCCCCACGGATCGCTCGCGACCAGGTTCCAAGCATCACATCCTCGTCGACGCGAATGGCGTCCCCATCAGTGCAATCCTGACCGGCGCCAACCGGAACGACGTCACCCAATTGCTGCCGCTGGTTGACGCCATCCCACCAATTCGCGGCGTACCCGGCCGGCCGCTTCAGAAGCCCAAAGTCATCTACGCAGACCGTGGCTACGACTCCGAGCCACATCGTCAGCGGCTTCGCGAGCGCGGCATCAAGCCGGTGATCGCCAAGCGCCGGACTGAACACGGCAGTGGTCTGGGTAAGTTCCGCTGGGTTGTTGAACGTACTCATGCGTGGCTTCGCAACTTCCGTCGTCTTCGCATTCGCTTCGAACGTCGGGCCGACATTCATGAGGCTTTCCTCAAACTCGGTTGCTCCCTCGTCTGCTGGAACATCTTCAGGCGTACCGAGCGGTCATTTTGAAGTAACGGGCAGCCATGTAACTGCAGGCGTGTCCCCGATGCCCGGCGTCGATCCGTCCGTGAAGGGTGGGTGAGTGAAGGTTCTGGCCGTGACCAGTAGTAAGCGCATTCCGCAACTGCCCAATTTCCCCTCGGAAAGGGGTCGCTTCAGAAAACGGAAAATATTGCACGCTAAGCCATGGGAGCCCCGGCCGAGCGCCGGTTATCGGGCCGCGAAGGCCTGATTCATCTGGCGCGCCCGCTTGACCTCGTCGCTTTGCAGATAGATCGAGGTCGTGGCAACCGAAGCGTGACGAAGATTGTCGCGCACGCTGGTCAATTCCGCGCCGCGCGCCAAGGCATGGGTGGCATGGGTATGCCGCATCCAGTGTGGGCTAGCCCGGCGCAGCTTGTCGGCAACTGTTGGGTTGTCGGGCACAACCACATCGGCGGCCTGGCCAAAGAAGCGCCGCATCACGTGCCAGAGGCGGGTCCCGGTAATGCTGGCCGCTCTATCCAGTTCCAGGCTCGCGAGGAGGGGCGTCTTGGGATCCCAGCGAGCCGGCGTCACCGGCAGCCCCCGTTGCACCAGGTACTGGTCGAGCGCCGATCGTGCCAGTGGTGGAAGCGCCACTTTCCCAGGCCGACTCCCCTTGCCGATCAAGTGCAGCCAGTGGTCGTGGTGTTCATCAACATGGATGTCGCCTAGCGTTGCGCCAACCAGCTCGCTGGCGCGCAAGCCGGTGGCATAAGCGAAATCCAGGATAAAGCGCAGGCGCTGGGCCGCGGATGCATCCCAGCCATAGGACCACTCCAGGCCGTCGGCAATGGTACGCACCAGCAGCCATTCGCCCTCGGTAAATCCTCGGGAGGTATCGAGGGCGGCGACGCGAGTGCGGCCACGTACCTTGATCCCGGCAAACGGATTGGCCAACACGTAGCGTTGCTCGATCAGCCAGCGGAACAAGGCGCCCAGCACCGACAGCGCGTATGCCGTGGAGCGGGCCGAAAGCGCTCGTGCAAACGGGCGCCAATCGGGGGCACTACGTGCTCGCGGTGGCCCGACCCACCGCTCGCGCGGCGCCGGCCGCCTCAGGAAAGCGCGATAGGCGATGGCGTCCTCAGTCGTCAGGGATGACAGTGCTCGACCGCGTTCTACGATCGCCCACAGAATCAGGCGCTCGGCCTCCTTCCGGTAGGCGCGTTGCGTGGTGGGGGCCTCATGCAAGGCGAGCCACGCCTGCACCGCCTCGTAGTCGTTGGAGGCGTCGAGCGTGCAGGCCTGCCGCGGCGCCCGGAAGTTGCCCCGCGAGCCGTCCACCTCGTGCGGCAGTCGCAGCCGCTCCCACGGAACCACCGCGCTCGGCGACGCGGTGACGATCAGCGCGCGCGCCCGCTCGGTCAGTTTCGGGTGCGCGCCAAAGAAGCCCTCGATTTGCCGCGCACTGGCCTGCCCCAATCCTGCGATCGCGCTCCACCAGCGGCGCCGGCGCGGCACCCGCACGGTCAGGTCCGACAGCGTCTGGATGCCGTGGGCGCGCAGGGCGCGAACGGCCCGGGGTGCCAGCCAAAGCCCAATGTCGTCCGTAACGTGCGGCTGGGCGGCAGGGAGGGAGCGCAGGACCTCGATCGCGTGGGCCACGGCGCTCGCCTGCGGTAGCCGTTCGCTCATGGGCTGCTGGAACAGGTTGGCCAGGTCAGCGCGCTGGCGGTGCTGCGCGAATGCGATGAGTTGCCGGCGGATTTGGCCGAGGATGCCGCGCGCCGATTGACCGGGCGCCTTGGCATGGGGCAGATAGCGCTCCACCGCCGCTCGAGATGAGAGGCCCGCGTACCACGCGCGCAGCGCGGCAAGCGCAGCCTCATCGGGGAAGTCGGGGGATTCGGAGACGCTGGAGAGTGGGGGCCGGGTCTGGCGTGTTTTCATGCTTGCCAGTTTAGGTCGAAAACCAATCCATTGCGATAAGAAGGATTATCTGAATAGATCGTATAGACTGCTGATTTTTTGGCCGAAACCCGCCCTCGGAAACCGGTGTCGTGCCCCGGCACCGCGGATTCCTACGCATTGTGAACCACTGGCATGCCACGCCGCACTGTCCTTTCCACCTCCGAGCGGGAGAGCCTGCTCGCGTTTCCTGATAGCGAAGACGAACTCATCCGTCATTACACGTTCAACGAGTCGGATCATGCGCTGATCCGGCAACGCCGTGGCGCCGCGAATCGGCTGGGATTCGCCGTCCAGCTCTGTTACATGCGCCATCCCGGCATCCTGTTGGCCGCCGGCGAGGCACCGCCGCAGGCATTGTTGCAGTGGGTTGCGCAGCAACTGCGCCTTGCGCCCACGCATTGGACGGACTACGGGCGGCGCGATCAGACCCGAAGGGAGCACCAGGCGGAGCTGCAGACCGTGCTTCGCATGCGCCCGTTCACCATGGCCGACTACCGCGCCGCCGTCCAGTCGCTGTCGGAGCTGGCGCAGCAAACCGACAAGGGCATCATCCTCGCCACGGCGTTGATCGATTTCCTGCGCCAGCAGTCGCTGCTGCTGCCGGGCATGAACGTGATCGAGCGCATTTGCGCGGAGGCCGTCACGCGCGCGACCCGCCGCATCTACCAGATACTGACCGAGCCGCTCACGGAACACCACCGGCTACAGCTAGATCATCTCCTGCAGCGCCGACCGGATGGGCGCCTGACCTGGCTCGCCTGGCTGCGGCTGCCGCCGGGCAAGGCCAGCTCCCGCCAGATGTTGCAGCATATCGATCGCCTGAAGAGGTTGCGGGCCGTCGGCTTGCCGGAGGGGATCGACCGACTGGTTCACCAGAACCGGCTGCTCAAGATCGCCCGCGAGGGCGGTCAGATGACGCCCCATGATCTCGCCAAGTTCGAGCCGCAGCGCCGGCACGCGACGCTGACCGCGATCGTGGTCGAGGCCTGCGCCACGGTGACCGACGAAATCGTCGATCTACACGACCGTATCTTGGGGCGTCTGTTCAATCTGGCGAAGAAGAAGCACCGCGAGGAATTTCATCTGTCCGGCAAGTCGATCAATGACAAGATCCGGCAGTACTCGAGAATCGGGCGGGCCATCCTGGAGGCGAAGGAGCGCGGCGGCGATCCCTTCGAGGCGATTGAAGCGGTGATGCCCTGGCAGGTCTTCACCAAGAGCGTCACCGAAGCCGAGCAGCTCGCCCAACCTGAGGCGTTTGACTTCCTGCATCTGGTTGGCGACCATTTCTCGACGCTGCGACGTTACGTGCCCGAATTCCTTGAGATCCTGAAGCTGCGCGCCGCGCCGGCCGCCAAGGATGTGCTGGCCGCCATTGACACCATCCGAAAGATGAATGTCAACGATGCGCGCAAAGTCCCGGCCGATGCGCCCACGTCTTTCATCAAGAAGCGCTGGGAGCCGCTGGTACGCGCCAAGAACGGCATCGACCGTCGCTACTATGAGTTGTGCGCGCTGGTGGAACTCAGGAACCGCTTGCGTTCCGGCGACATCTGGGTGCAGGGCTCGCGGCAATTCAAGGATTTCGAGACGTACCTGTTGCCCGCCGAGAAGTTCGTCGCGCTCCGACAGAGTTGCCTGCTGCCGCTGCCGATCGCCACTGATTGCGACTGCTACCTGGATGAGCGACGCCGATTGCTGGAACTGAAGCTGGCCACCGTCAATCGGCTAGCCACCGCGAACAAGCTGCCGGACGCGATCATCACCCAGTCCGGCCTGAAGATCTCGCCGCTCGACGCCGCCGTTCCAATGGAGGCGCAGACCTTGATCGACCAGACCGCGCTGATGCTACCGCGCGTCAAGATCACGGAGCTGCTGCTGGAAGTCGACGGATGGACCGGATTCACCCGCCATTTCACGCACCTGAAGACGGGCGAGCCGGCCACCGACAAGACGCTGTTGCTCACGACTGTGCTTGCCGACGCCATCAATCTCGGTCTAACCAAAATGGCGGAATCCTGCCCGGGCACTACCTACGCCAAGCTGTCCTGGCTGCAGGCGTGGCATATTCGGGACGAAACCTATACTCAGGGCCTGGCCGATCTCGTCAATGCACAATCGGCCCATGGGTTCGCTGCGCATTGGGGGGACGGCACGACGTCGTCGTCAGACGGTCAGCGCTTCAAGGCCGGCGGCCGAGCCGAGAGCACTGGGCACGTCAATCCGAAGTACGGCTCTGAACCCGGCCGGATGATCTACACGCATATCTCGGATCAGTACGCGCCGTATCACTCCAAGCTGGTCAACGTCGGCATCCGTGATTCGACCTACGTGCTCGACGGCCTGCTGTACCATGAGTCCGATCTGCGGATCCAGGAGCACTACACGGATACCAACGGCTTCACCGATCACGTCTTCGCCCTGATGCATCTGCTCGGGTTCCGGTTCGCGCCCCGGATCCGCGATCTCGCAGACACGAAGCTGTACATCCCCGGCAGCCCAGACGACTATCCGGCGTTGGCTCCGATGATCGGTAGCGCCTACAAGGAGAAGCTGATCCGGTCACACTGGGATGAAATCCTGCGCCTGGCCACGTCGATCCGACAGGGCACGGTGACCGCCTCATTGATGTTGCGAAAGCTCGGCAGCTACCCACGACAAAATGGCCTCGCAGTGGCGCTTCGCGAGCTAGGCCGCATCGAGCGGACATTGTTCACGCTGGACTGGTTACAGGACCTGCAATTGCGCCGTCGCACCCATGCGGGCCTCAACAAGGGCGAGGCCCGCAACGCGCTGGCGCGATCCGTCTTCTTCTACCGTCTTGGCGAAATTCGCGACCGCAGCTTCGAGCAGCAACGCTACCGCGCCAGTGGGCTGAACCTGGTCACGGCGGCAATCGTGCTGTGGAACACCGTCTATCTCGAACGTGCTGTGCAGGCACTGATGGGCCGTGGCATGCCAATCGATCCAGCCTTGTTTTCTTACCTGTCCCCGCTGGGATGGGAACACATTAACCTGACCGGCGATTACGTGTGGCGCCAAAGCAACAAGCTACAGGCAGGGAAGTTCCGGCCGTTACGGCTGCCGGAGCGCTGAGTCGCTATAAGTGCTCCGATCGCATCAATGGCCACGCACTATGCCAGTCGCTACGGTGGTGGTACCCATGCGCCGAACAACGCTGGCGCCATGGATAGATTGGAGCGCTTTGCAGCAGAGACGGCGCTTACCGGCCTACCTGCTCGACGTCACCAACTACGAGTCATGCCAGAACGCCATATCGAAAATCTCTAGATCGAGATCGGGTCCATCGCAGGAAGCCCCAAGGACACCGTTGCATCCGCGGCAACCGTTCGCTATGAATAGATGAGAAGCCTCAATTGGAAATTGGAACTCGTGTTGCGACGTGCGCTCATTCTCGATGACGATCCCAACGGTGCTTCCGCACTGTGTGAACTGTTGCGGCAATCCGGGTGGGACGCCCAGTGGTGCGACGACGGCGAGGCGATGATGCTGCTTGCCGCGGGCTTTCGGCCGCAGTTGCTCGTGCTCGATCTGGACATGCCCCGAATCACTGGTTTGGAGGTTGCCCGGCGCCTGCGTGCACAACCCTGGGCACAGCAAGCCGTGATCGTCGCATTCAGTGGCGGGCGCGGCGACAAAATGCCAAGCGCAGTCATGGAGGCAGGCTTCGATCATTTCTGCCCCAAGCCCTACCGTCCCGAGTACCTTGAATTATGGGGCGCGCCACGTAGTGGCTCGGGTTGACGGAGCGTGGTTCTTGGTTTGCCGGGCGCGTCAAGCCGGCCGAAAGGCTAGGCAGCGATGACATTTCGCGCGCGTTTCGGTCAATGGACCATGACGCCGACAAGCGGATCTTCTTGAAGTCGGTCGCGGCAACGCAGCAGCGGCTGGTCGCTGCCCGGCGCGACCATGGCCGCCACCTGCGGCGCCATGTAGCGCAGCAGCCGCACCACCAGGGCACTGGCGTAGCTGTACCGCGCCGCATGCGGCTCCCTCGCGCTGATGGTGACGGTGCCGAAGAAGTGTTCACCCACGACGAAGACAAAGGTGGCCGAGCGGGTCACTGAGTGTGACGCGATCAGCGGCCCGCCCGGGGCATACGCTTGGAAGCGCTGGTCTCCCGTGCCGGTCTTGCCGGCCACCGGCAGCGGCGCGCCGCCCTTGCCGGGCATCACGAATGCGCCCCGGATCGACCTGGCCGTGCCCCCCTCCACCACTTCCAGCATGGAGCGCCGCACCAGGGATGCCACTTGGGTCGGCAGCAGTCGCTTGCCCGGCGCCGGCTGCAGGACAAAGCGCGTGGCATAGGGAGTGTTGACGGCAAAATCCAGGCTGCGCACCGTGGCCGTCCGAGTGGCCACCCCGCCGTTGAGGAGGATGCCGGCCAACTTCGCCAGCGCGGCGGGTCGGTCGCCCGAGGCGCCGATGGCGGTGGCATACGACGGGGTCAGCGAATCGAAGGGGTAGCCCAGGCGCTGCCAGCGTTTCGTAATGCGCTGGAAGGCGACCTGTTCCAGCAGGGTGCGGATGCGGTTGTCCTGGCCTGACTTGCTGCGCGAACGGAACAGCCAGCGGTACACCTCCTGGCGCACGACGGTGCTGTCGCGCAGGATCTGCGCCAGCGTCGCATCCGGATGGTTGCCCAGGTATTCCACCATCCACAGCTCCAACGGATGGATGCGTGACAGGTAGCCGCGGTCATTGAGGTTGAACTTGTCGTGGCCATACTTGCGGTAGAGCGCCGGCAGGTCTTCGCCAGCGAGTTGCTTGTCCGTCAACCGCGAGCGCATGATGCGGATAAAGCTCCCTTCATCCAGGTCCGGCCGCGCGCTCAGCAGCGTCACCGACAGGCGCACCGCGGAATAGTGCGGCGTGCTCATGCGCACGCGGCCAAGCAGGGTTGCCAGGCGTTGGTCCGAATTCTTGCCGCGGTAGTGCTGGTAGAAGCCGGTCATGTAAGCGCTGCCCTCCTGGTCGGGAAAGCGCTCCAGGTACGCGCGGCGCTCGGACGAGTTCCGGTCTTCGAAGATGTCGCTCATGTCGGGCCTGGCGTGGAACATCTCATGGCGCACGATGTCGCGCATCAGGCGGATGAAGACCAGGTTAACCGAATGCTGGAAACCTTCGCGCACGGTCATGATGCGCTCGCCTTCCCAGCGCTCGAAATTGCTGAAGCTCTGCCGTCCCCCGCCGGTAAAGAAGGCTTCGCCCGGGTTGCCGGAATACTTGCGTTCCAGGGCCGCTTCCAGCATCGGCGTCAGTTCGCGCTCCGCCGGCGGGCGTGCGCAGCTTGGCGGTGGATCCCAGGTTGAAGCGCGCCCCGCTGTTGACGTCGAACGGCTGGTCCACGTTGTCGGCCTGCACCCGCACCACACTGGCATTGCCCACGCGCTCGAACAGCGTGAAGCTGGCCGTCAGCTTGGACGGGTCATCCTGATCGCGCAGCAGGTTGTGGCCGTACAGGTCCAGGCCTCGTCCTTGTCGCGCAAGCGCAGCAGGGTATCGGTGACAATTGCGCTGGGCCTCGCGGTTGATGGTGCTGTCCGCGGTCAGGTCCAGCCGGTCCATGTCATAGCGGCTATCAACGCCTGTCACCCAGCCGATGTCCGCGCGCACGCGGTTGACAGCCTTGCGCGTGACGAAGGGCTCCGGCTCAGGCTTGGGTGGCGGCGCCGCCTTGGCCAGCGGCTGCCGCAGCGCGGCGTCGCGCAACGCGGGCGTGATGATGCGGTTGGTCGCCAGCAGGCGCAGGTAGCTGCCAGTCAGCGCCTCGAGGTTGGTGTCGTCGCGGCGCAGGTGGTAGGAAGGCCGGCGCTGCGCGATGATCAGCGACAGCGCGCGCTTGAACGCCTGCGCCTTGTGGCCGGTGGGCGCGTTCGGGTCCATCTGCGTCATCAGTCGGTTGGCCTCGGCGAAATCCTCGCCATACCAGACCCACAGCGCATCGCCAATGCCGTTGACCTCGCCAAAGCCCACCCGTGCCAACAGCGGCACCGTGTTGAGATAGTTGACCACGATGCGTTCGCGCGCGCGACGCGTGTCCCGCCCGTCCAGGTAGGCGCGCAGCGAGGCCGAGGCCATCTGCCGGAACTTCTCCGCGATCGACTGCGTGCGACCTTCCGGCGAATGCCGATACTTCTCGGTCTGCGTGGCCAGCGTGCTGCCGCCAGGCGATTCGTGCGACTTGTCGGCCAGGCGGATCACCTGGTCCATCACCGCCCGTGACAGGCGTTTCCAGTCGAGCGCCGGGTTCAGGTCCGGGTACTCCGGATTCAGCAGCCCCTGGTTTTCCACGAACAGCAGCGCGCCGACCAGTACCGGCGGCACTGCCGCGAAGTTGTCATACTGCCGCTGCGGATAGCGCTCAAACACCAGCGTCAGGCCGTTGCAGTCGCGCAGCGCCAGGCCTGCCTGGCTCTTCTCCAAGATAGTGCGCCTGCCATTGCGAATTGCGCACTTCGTTTGCAACAAGGCCGTAGGCGACATAGCCACCCCCGCACAGGGCGACCGCCACGCCTGCGCGCGACACTTCTTGGCTATCCGAAATGCTACCGGCGCCCGTCGGCACGGGGAACATGCCGGCTCCAAGCGCAAGCGAGGCGGGCTGCCTTCGCGCGCACCGCCTATCTTATTAATATTGCAAAGCGCAGGCGCGCTGCAAGCGCGTGGCCGCGCGCCACGCTACCAGCCGCGATGGGCCGGGCTGAGCGCGGGCTGATCCCCCACCGTATGCCGGGCGGGCACCTGTGGCGGCGCGATAAGGGTGTGCGCCGGCGTCGCCATCCAAGTGCGCTAAGCTATTAGGGGCGAAGCCCGGCGGGGCCTCGGATCGGTAGGCTTTGTGTTCACACCGCACGCTCGCGGAGGCAGGACCACAATGGCACCAAAGAGGAGGGAGCATGAACACGCTGACCTACACACTGGTCACCTACCGTCCCGATGGCGCCAATCAGAGCGCACACGACATTGTCGTCAGCCGAGACTGGCAAGAGGTGGTGCGCCGCACCGCGATCCTGCTCGACCAGAACGCCACGCGCGAGAGTGACCAGCCATGGAAATTCTACCTGCTGGTGGATGGTCAGTTCGCCGGCGCCTACACGCAAGAACGGCTGGTGAAGGCGGCGACCACCACCTATCCCGGCCGGTGCGAAGAGGACAAGCCTTTGGCGCCGCCCTCGTGAACCATTTAAATTGGATCAGAGGCACGTCGCTTCAGGCTGCAGCGCCTGCATTCCGTACGGGGGTCGGATTCGGCAAGACGCCGCCTCCACTGCATAGGAGACATCGCCATGCACACGACCAAGAGCGATTCGCGATTGGCGAGCGCGAGTGAGATCCGCGAGATTGTGGGCCCCGTTGACGATGAAGTGATCGCACGGATCCTGGACATCGAGCCGACCGTTGAGGATGTGCGGCGGGCCTGCGAATGGTTGCGTGCCGACGAGCCTCAATTGCGCAACCCTGAGTTCATCTCGGGACGCAAGGCGGAAGAGGTGTTCGAAATTCTGGACGACGAGTCGCCGGATTTCGATTCGTCGGGCCGCCCAGGGTAGCCGCCGGTCCGGGCATGGCGCGCCCGACGCTCGCTCCACGGTCCGAGCTCATGGGGCCATCAACGCAAACGATAGGCCGAGTGTGGCGCCTGACGCCGGCCGCATAGCCGGCAACGCGGATGAACCGGATAGCCGCGCCGCGAATCGCGTGCTTCGCGACTTTGTAGTCCATCGAAATCTGCCTACACTGGCAACAAATCGGCACAGCGACGGTGTTCGCTGGCAACCTCGGTTTCTCTCCTGGTTATCGCAATGCAACAGATTGACTTTCCCCGCACCGAACCGCGCTTTCGTGCCGCCGACTTGAGCCTCGAATGCGCCGCTCGCGTGGACGGAACGCCCGCATGCTATGCCATTACCGCGGAGGCGCTTGAGGATCACTTTGGGGCGTGCTCGCATCGGCCAGAGGATCTGGTACAGGCCCTACAGGGACACCGCGATGATATTGAAAGCGTCGCACGCACCCTATTCGACTTGACTGGATCACGCAACATCGTGCTGCACAGTGGGCATTTCCGTTTCGCCCTGTAACGGCCATGCATTGGGGATCGGATTGGTTGGGCGCGCTTGAACCGGCCCGGCCAGGGCACCCGACACACGACCACTTGGCTCCCACATTGCGGGGATGTCGTGAAACTGCTGGTAAGATACCAAAACATCGCCGAGGCCTCGCACGCGCGGTGCGAGCAAATGCTCACCGAGTCTGCCGCGCACTATCTCAAGCGTCATCTCAAACGGTTTTTGGCGGAACGGGTGCTGCTGCGCGCCGATCTCGCGATGGACGCCGCCCACCTCTCCTATCATGTCAGGCTGCGCCTGGCGGTGCCGCGGGGCACGTTAGTCAGCACAGAAGACGGGAAGTCGATCCGAAGCGCGCTGAGGGCGTCGTTCGTCGACCTTGAGCGCCAGATCGAGCGCCACCTCGCACGCCTGCGCAGGGAGGATACTTGGCGGCGCAAACAGCGCCGTGAGGGGCTGCGACGACTGAAGGCCGCCACCGCGGCGGCGACCCCGGCGGAATCGGCACGTTTCGACGAACAGGTTCGGGCACTGCTGTCGCCGCTGCAACGCTTTGCGCAGCGCGAACTTTCCTATCTGCGGGCGCGCGGCGACTTGGCAGAAACGGATCCGGCGCTGGACGATGTGGTCGACGAGGTACTGACTCGCGCCCTCGAGCGACTGAACCAGGCCCCGCAGGTGGTACTGAGCGAAGATGAACTGCAAGGGCTCGCGCTGGCCGTGCTGGAAGCTGAGGTTGCGCGGCGGCGCAGCGAAGAAGGCCGCTGGGTTTCGCTCGAGGCCAAGGCCACGGTTGTGCCGGCACGCTCTCATGATGACATTGATGACGCGGTATTCGAGTACTGGCAACCGGATGAGTTGCTGCGCATGGAAGATGTGGTGCCTGACGCTGCCATTAGCCCGGACGTGGTAGCCGCCCAGAACGAATTGCACGAGATCGTCGGCAAATTGCTGTCGCAGCTGCCTAACCAGTGGCGTCGAACTGTGCTGCTAGCACGCGTGGACGACGTGCCAGTGCGCAACATTGCGCGCTTGCTGAACACACCGGAAGGCGAGGTACGTAGCTGGCTGGATCACGCCGATGCCTTTCTCAAGGCCAAGCTCGAAGAGGACGGGCTGCAACCCGTGAGTGGGACTGGCCAGAAACGACACGGGCGAGCAAGTGGCGGTACCGAGACAGGGGGCCAACTGGCTGACACCTGAGCACATGTCAGGATTGGATGGGCACGCCGGGTCAGATAGTGGCAGGGGCGCGATTGATCGGCGTCCCACATGTAGGTTCCAAGGCGAGTCTGAGCTTGATACTGTGTAGATTACCTGTGCATCACGCAAATCCCGTTCCAGAGGGAGAGGGCCGGTCTGACGGATAATCAAGCCATGCCACCTCCTCGCTGCACCCGCCAACCCGTCCAGGCCAACCCTCGTTTCCCATTTGCCGACCCAACCTGATCATGCCCGACCTGCAACCGGAGCCGCTTCGCGGCCTTGCCGCCTTTCTCCAGCAGCGCCGAACCGCGCTGACTGAGAGGTGGATGGGCGCTGTATCTGCGGATGAAATCCTGACGGAGGCTGACCGGCTGACGTACGAACAGCTCGCAGACCATCTGCCCCAGATTATCGACAGCATCTGCGTGGCGCTCGAGGCGGAAGATCTCGACCAGGCCGAGCCGGCAATCGGACGGGGTGCGCGTCAGCACGGCAATGTGCGCTGGCGCCAGGGTTACCAGATCGTGGAACTGGTGCGTGAGCTGGACCTGTTGGGTCAGGTGCTGGATGACGCGCTCGACGAATATGCGCAGTCGGTCCCGAGCTTCAGCCGGCAATACGAAGCCCGCGCGCGTCGCCTGATCGATGAGGCGCGCAGTTTCGTGACGCTGACATCGATCCGGGAGGTCGTGTCCGAGCGCGAGCGCATGATCGACCAATATACCGCTCGCCTCGAGCGCGCCAATGATGAGCTCGAACTCAGGCAGCGGCTGCTAAGCGAGCTGCATGATTCGCGCATGCAGATTACGCGCAGCGTCGTCCACGACCTGCGCAATTTCCTGAACGCGTTTTCGATTGCGCTGCAACTGATCTCCCGTGCGCCGGCGAAAACGGAAGCCGGCGTTGCATTGGCGAGCCGGCAGGCTGCTGACATGAAGCAGCTGGTCGACCAGATGGTGGAGTATTCAGTCGTCCTCGGAGACGTTTCACACGTCCTCCCCGAGACTGTTGACCTGGGCGAGCTATTTGACGAACTGGTGGCGACTTCACGTCCGCTGTTTGAAGCCAAAGGCTTGCGGCTTGAAGCCGAGCGTGACCCCGGGTTGAGTTCCGTTCGCTCGCACCGGCTCCGGCTGAAGCAGGTGGCGACGAATATGCTGTCGAACGTCCTGAAATACACGCCCGAGGGAGAGGTTCACCTGACGGTGGGCGGGGTGGACGCGGATCACTGGTATCTGCGGGTGTCGGATACGGGCGTGGGCATCGCGCCATCTGACCAGGCCCGCGTGTTCAACGAATTCGAGCGGGCGGCAGACGAGGACATCCCAGGCGCCGGACTGGGACTGGCAATCGTGAAGGAGCTTTGCCGGACGCTTGAGGGCGTCATCCATTTCAAATCGCGTAAAGGGCACGGCACAAGCTTCGAGATCCATTTTCCGGTGAGGCTCAGGGAGCCGGAGGCAACAGGCGGGGGCTGAATGCGGCCGGTGATCACCTGTCGGTGAGATTGATGAAAAGGGCGCGAGTGCGTTACTGTTCTACTGATGGGTGGCAATGGTGGTGCGTTCGTTTGCGCTGGCGATTGTTATAATCTTCGCGGCCGGCCACTATCGTCTCGAACATCGTGAGCAGTGGCTCAGGAATCTCGACCACGCCAAACGGCGTCTTGGGACCGGCCGCGGCGCCAGCGCCCTTGTCCGGTAGGCTGTACTGGACCCGACCCAGCGACCAACGGATCGAACGTCCACTGCTCTACCAGATGAGCTAATGGCCCGGCTCGCACGATATCCGCTCGCCACCAAAACTTTTCTTACCTGCTTGCTCTAGCCAATGTCGATCGTGCGGCTCGCGGAGCGAGCTGGCTCCGATTTCGGCACGGTCAACGTGAGCACACCATTGTCAAACTTTGCCAGGGCGTGATCGGGGTCGGCGTTCTCCGGCATGGGAATCGTGCGCACGAAGCTTCCATAGGCGCGCTCTAGCCGGTAGCAGCCATCTTCCTCGCTGCGCACGTCCTGCTTTTTCTCGCCGCGCAGCACGATCGCCCCGTCCTCGACGCTCACGTTCAGGTCTTCGCGCTCCATCCCTGGCAATTCGGCGGTCACGCGCAGCACCTGCCCTTCGTCGACCACGTCGATGCGCGGCTGGAAGCGCGAAGAACTGAAGTCGCCAAACCATCGCTCGAGCGCACTCCGGCCGGCAAACGGGTCATGAAAGAACTCCTCCACTGCGCGCCACGGTTCGCGTGAGAACAGTCGCGGAATGTCAGGCCAGGAGGCACGCCACTGCTCGCTCCCCGGCGGGCCTTCCAGGCTGTCCGGATTGGACTTGCGGGCCGCTTCACGAAGGAACTTGAAGAGATTCCACTTCTTCGGATCGGTGTTCATCGTATCCTCCACTAAGGGTCTGGCGGGAGAACCGGACTCCAGTCGGTGTCAGCCGCATCGTCGATGATCTGTTGGCCATAGGATCCCACTGATGTGCGGTTTCCTGACGGTACACCAATAGCGCAACCGGGGAAAACTCCATGAAGACATCTCACAGATGGCAGCCACAGCAGGATCGGTATGGGGGCGTTTTCTTGCGGGCACCCCAAATTTGACCGCGGCGTCGGCCGGCTTACTGCTTGGCGCCCGCTTCTTTGAACTCAACATCCTCCACGTCCTTGTCACTCTTCTCGGCGCTCGCCTCTTTCGCGTCTGCTGCGCGACCGGAGCCAGTGTCCGGCTGAACCTGAACGTCCGCATAGACCTTTTCGCCGAGTTTCAGCGAGGCCGTGGCCAGGGCCTGCGCCTTGGCGTCGATCTCGGCTTTGTCGGAGGTCTTCACTGCCGCCTCAAGCTCCTTGATTGCGGATTCGATCTTCCCCTTCTCGTCCGCGTCCAGCTTCTCGCCGTATTCGGTCAGCGCCTTGCGCGAACTGTGTGCCAGCGCGTCGCCGTGGTTGCGCGCATCGACCAACTCCCGCTGTCGACGGTCTTCGTCAGCATGAGCCTCGGCGTCCTTCACCATGTGCTGGATCTCGCCTTCAGACAGGCCGGAGTTGGCTTTGATGGTGATCCGGTTCTCCTTGCCAGTAGCCTTGTCCTGCGCCGACACGTGCAGGATGCCATTAGCGTCGATGTCAAACGTCACCTCGATCTGCGGCATGCCGCGCGGCGCCGGTGCAATGCCCTCCAGGTTGAACTCGCCCAGCATCTTGTTGCCCGTAACAATCTCGCGTTCGCCTTGGTAGACCTTGATGGTCACCGCCGCCTGGTTGTCGTCGGCCGTAGAAAAGATCTGAGAAAACTTGGTCGGGATGGTGGTGTTCTTGGTGATCATCTTGCTCATCACGCCACCTAGGGTCTCGATCCCCAGCGAAAGCGGGGTGACGTCAAGCAACAGTACGTCCTTGCGATCACCGGCGAGCACCGCGCCTTGGATCGCCGCCCCCACCGCCACTGCTTCGTCGGGGTTGACGTCCTTGCGCGGCTCGCGGCCGAAGAACGCTCTGACCTTCTCCTGCACTCTGGGCATACGGGTCATGCCACCCACCAGAATGACGTCGTCGATCTTTTCCACCGAGACACCGGCGTCCTTGATCGCGGTCCGGCACGGCTCCAACGTGCGCTCGACCAGGTCTTCGACCAGGGCTTCGAGCTTGGCACGCGTGAGCTTCAGGTTCAAATGGCGCGGCCCGCTGGCGTCGGCCGTAATGTACGGCAGGCTGATTTCCGTCTGCAGGCTTGACGAGAGCTCGATCTTGGCCTTCTCCGCGGCTTCCTTCAGGCGTTGCAGCGCCAGCACGTCCCGCGACAAGTCGACCCCCTGATCCTTCTTGAATTCGCCGATGAGGTAGTCGATGATGCGCTGGTCGAAGTCTTCTCCGCCCAGGAAGGTATCACCGTTGGTCGACAGCACTTCGAATTGCTTCTCGCCTTGCAAGTCAGCGATCTCGATGATGGAGATGTCGAAGGTGCCGCCGCCGAGGTCGAACACGGCAATCTTGCGGTCGCGGCTTTCCTTTTTGTCCAGCCCGAACGCGAGCGCCGCCGCGGTCGGCTCGTTGATGATGCGCTTGACGTCCAGCCCGGCGATGCGCCCGGCATCCTTGGTCGCCTGGCGCTGGCTGTCGTTGAAGTAGGCGGGCACCGTGATGACGGCTTCGGTGACAGGCTCGCCAAGATAGTCTTCGGCGGTCTTCTTCATCTTGCGCAGCACCTCAGCCGAGACTTGCGGCGGGGCGAGCTTCTGGCCTTGCGCTTCGACCCATGCGTCGCCGTTGTCAGCCTTCAAGATTGTGAACGGCATCAGGTCGATGTCCTTCTGCACTTCCTTTTCCTCATAGCGGCGGCCGATCAGCCGCTTTATGGCAAACAGCGTGTTCTTTGGATTCGTGACGGCCTGCCGCTTGCCGGGTGCGCCGACGAGGATTTCGCCGCCGTTCACATAGGCGACGATCGACGGGGTCGTGCGCGAGCCTTCGGAGTTCTCAATCACTTTGACCTGGTTGCCTTCCATCAGCGCCACACACGAATTCGTGGTGCCGAGGTCAATCCCGATGATCTTGCTCATGATGTCCAAGCGCCTGGCGCTTCCTGGTAGGAAATTCCCTGTCAATCCACGGCCGTATGGGACTCGCCGCACGCCTTGCGGGTCTCGTCAATACTCCAGCTCCGATGACACCGCGGCGGCTTTGCCGTGGTCTTTCGGCATCTCTGCCACGGTCGCGTCCGTGGTCAGAATCAGTCCGGCGACTGATGCCGCGTTCTGTAGTGCGGTACGGGTCACCTTGGTTGGGTCAATCACGCCCATCTCGAACAGATCGCCGTATTCACCGTTGGCCGCATTCCAGCCGAAGTTGCCGTCATGTCCGAGTACCCGGCTAAGCACCACCGACGCTTCCTCGCCGGCATTGGCTGCGATCTGCCGCAGCGGCTCCTCCAGGGCACGCAGCACGATTCGGATGCCGGCTTCCTGATCGGCGTTGGCGCCCTGAAGCGGCGCAAGCTGGGCGCGGGCGCGCAGCAGCGCGACGCCGCCGCCCGCAACGATGCCTTCCTCGATCGCGGCCCGCGTGGCGTGCAGAGCGTCTTCGACGCGCGCCTTCTTTTCCTTCATTTCCACCTCAGTGGCGGCGCCAACCCGGATCACCGCTACGCCACCGGCCAGCTTGGCGACCCGCTCCTGCAACTTCTCCTTGTCGTAGTCGCTGGTGGCCTCGTCGATCTGCCGCCGTATGGCCTTGATGCGGGCCTCGATTGCTGAGGGTTCGCCCGCGCCGCCGACGAGGGTCGTGTTCTCCTTCTCAATTTCGACGCGTTTGGCATGCCCCAGATCCTCCAGCACGACATTCTTGAGCTGCTTGCCTGTCTGTTGCTCGATCAGCGTGCCACCGGTCAGGATGGCAATGTCTTCCAGCATGGCCTTGCGCCGGTCGCCGAAGCCCGGTGCCTTCACCGCGGCGGCCTTGAAGGTGCCGCGCAGCGAGTTGACGACCAGGGTCGCAAGTGCCTCGCCTTCCACGTCTTCGGCCACGACGAGCAACGGCTTGCCGGTCTTGGCCACGGCCTCGAGCACCGGCAGCAGATCGTGAATGGCCGAGATCTTCTTGTCATGCAGCAGGATATACGGCTCTTCGAGCATGACGGATTGCTTCTCGGGCTGGTTGATGAAGTAAGAGGCCAGATAACCGCGATCGAACTGCATGCCTTCGACCACCTCCAGCTCGCTCTCCAGCGACTTGCCGTCTTCAATCGTGATGGCCCCGTCCTTGCCGACCTTGGCCATCGCGTCAGCGATGATCTTGCCGATCGCCGCATCAGCGTTGGCGGAGATCGCGCCGATCTGGCCGATCTCCTTGCTCGTAGTGCAGGGCCGGCTCAGCTTGCGCAGCGCCTCGACGACCGCGCTCACGGCCAGGTCCATGCCGCGCTTCAGATCAATCGGATTCAGGCCCGCCACCACGTCCTTCATGCCCTCCTGAACCATCGCCTGGGCCAGCACGGTGGCGGTCGTGGTGCCGTCGCCGGCCACGTCGGATGTCTTGGCCGCAACCTGCTTGACCAACTGGGCCCCCATGTTCTCGAACTTGTCGCGCAGCTCGATTTCCTTGGCGACCGACACCCCATCCTTGGTGATCAGCGGGGGCCCGAACGATCGCTCGAGGACCACATTGCGCCCCTTGGGGCCGAGCGTGACCTTGACCGCGTTGGCCAGCAGGTTGACTCCCGCCACGATGCGGCGGCGCGCGGACTCCTGAAATTGGATCTCCTTGGCTGCCATGATGAGACTCCTCGCGAGACGCTAGTCTTCGGTTCCTTCCTCTATTCAACGACGCACAGAATGTCCTCGTCACGCATCACCAGCACCTCCTCGCCTTCAAGCTTGACGGTGGTGCCCGCATACTTGCCAAATAGCACGCGCTCGCCGATCTTCACGCTCGGCGCGCTGACATGGCCATCGCCCAGGCGCTTGCCGGGGCCGACAGCCAGGACTTCGCCCTGGTCCGGCTTTTCGGCGGCGGCATCGGGGATGACAATACCGCTGGCCGTCTTGTGCTCTGCGTCCAAGCGTTTGACGATGACGCGATCGTGTAGTGGACGGATGTTCATAGCCTTGCTCCTCGTCCCATCACTGTGATCATGAGCGTGTCCGGCCGATCGGGTCGTGTCCGGGCCGCCGTTCAGGGCATTCACGTGTCAACGCCGGCGTCCGGATTCAAGCCACAAGCATTATTGGCGCGGAACCGATCCTGGCGCTTCACTGAATGGCCGGCACGGTGCCGAGCTTCTCTGCCAGCATCCGCTCATATACGCCAAAATGCACATCCACCTCGGCCTGACTGACGACGACAATGTCAATCGTGATCTGCTCGGGCGCCAAGCCGAACATCGTGGCCAGTGCCACTTCCAGGTGGGGGGCCGCCACTCTGTCCTTTTCGAACGTCGTGCCGATGCTGATCACGTAAGCATCGCCTTGCGCCGTGACGTCGACCAAACGGGCCCGCGCGCTGAGGTTGTTATCGATCGCGACTGTGACCAACTCCGCTACGCGCCGCGTCCGCTCGGTAGGAAAGCCGCGCGTGCACTTGAGCCGCACCCGATGCCTGCCTAGCGTCACCCACTCAGAATCGAATTCCATCGAAGTCTCCATCTCGGGAAGTATTTGCCGCGAACATAGAGGCCAGTCCGGCGATTTCAAGACCTCAGCGTCGCACGTGATTCGCTGCCGTTGCAAGCCAGCACCGCGCGTTCCAAGTGCCGCCTATGCCAGGAAGGACCTCGGAGGCGCTACCTTGCATGGCCAGCTGGAATCTCCCAGCTGAGCGCAGC
Organism: Cupriavidus sp. WS; assembly: GCF_000395345.1. Lineage (NCBI taxonomy): Bacteria > Pseudomonadati > Pseudomonadota > Betaproteobacteria > Burkholderiales > Burkholderiaceae > Cupriavidus > Cupriavidus sp. WS. The sequence goes on from NZ_AQPL01000048.1 coordinate 58,027, forward strand.
AGACTCACGCGAGTCTATGCCCTTGACGCAGCTCGCCATCTTCCGCTCACTTCACCTCGATCTTCTTCACCGCAGATTGCGACGAGCCGGTCTTGGGTAGACGCAGCGTCAATACACCTCTGTCGAACTTCGCATCGATGTGATCGAGGTCGATGCTATCGGGCAGCGGGATACTGCGCATGAAGGCGCCGTATGCCCGCTCCAGGCGATAGCAGCCGTTTTCCTCGCTCCGAATGTCCTGCTTCTTCTCACCTCGCAATACCAGAGCGCCATCTTCGATAGTGGTCTGCAGATCCTCGCGATCCATGCCGGGCAGCTCCGCCGTGATCCTCAGCGCCGTGCCATCATCGACGACATCGATGCGAGGTTGGAAGCGCGAAGAACTGAAGTCACCGAACCATCGATCCAGGCCGCCGAAGCCCGCGAAGGGTTCATGCAGGAACTCGCCCATCGCACGCAGGGGATCGCTTGAAAACAGCCGTGAAACGTCGGGCCAGTCCGGTGTCCAGTGCCTTGGCGCGGGAACATTCGAGGACTCGCCCGTCGGCTGCCTATCCTCTGTCGATTTGCGTAGGAACTTGAATGGGTTCCATTTGCCCAGGTCTGTTTTCATCTTGTCCTCACCGATGTATGTCCAGCCCATTTCCGCGGGTACTGCGGTGGCGCCCTTGCAGACGCCACCGGTACCCTGCGGCGGCAACTCACGCCACGTTGACTGCAATGCGGCGCGGACGCGCTTCGTCGCGACGCGGGATCGTCAGCTTGAGCACGCCGTCCTGCAGGTTCGCCTCGATCTTCGACGCGTCAAGGTCGGCACTTAGCGAGAAAGCGCGGGCGAAGTGAGGCTGCCGAATCTCTGCGTGTTGCACCCGCAGGCCTTGGGGCGTGGGCACGACCGCTTCCGCCCCGATATGGAGGTTGCCGTCGTGGACATTCACCTCAAGCTTGTCCTTGGTCACACCCGGAAGATCGGCCCAGAGGGTGACGCCGTTGCTGTCCTCGACGATGTCGACCGCGGGAAGCAGGGTCATCGTCGGCGTGGACCTGTCCTCCTGACCTGTTGTCACCGCGTTCTGGTTGCGTTCGGCCACTTGGGTAGTCTCGTTCATGGCATTCTCCTCACGTTATTGGACCGTGATCGCCCGAGGCTTTGAGGCTTCGCGCTTGCCGACACTGATAGAGAGGCAGCCGTTGGCATAGCGCGCCTGGACTTTGTCGGGGTCGGCGCTCTGTGGCAATTCGACCACACGCCGGAACGTGCCTGTGAATCGCTCTTGCGCGTACAGTCGGACCTCCGGATCATCCTCCGCTTGCGCCGCTTCGCGCTCGCCGCTGATGGTCAGCAAGCCCTTGTCGATCGACACCTCGAATTTGTCTGGCTTGAGCCCCGGTGCGAACGCGACAATCTCGATGGAATCGTCCGTGGCGCCGATATTGACGGGGGGAAATGCCCCGAAACGGCCGGAGCGGAGGCTGGATGGGAACCCGCCGAACAAACTCGCCATCTGCCTCTGCATGCGGTCGAGTTCGCTGAAAAGGTCGGTCCCAAAGAATAGATCACTCATGGTCGTATCCTCCTTCGATGCAGCAAGGAGGCGAAGGGGCATACGCGCTCCCATCCACCTGCCAAGCTGCTGGCAAACAAACAGAAACACGCAGCGCGCAACGGTCGCGACTGCCTGAGCGAAAATAAAATAGTAATTGGGCAGCGAAATTTCAAGGGGCTAGCTTGCGCCGTTTGGACATCGGCCGATTCGTGCTGCCCCCGGTCATGGTTGGGCAGATTCGCTTACATTGCATCACCGGGGTTGCTTCCGTTACACGGCGCCACATCTATGTGCCGCATGGAGCGTATTTGTCGCGCCGCCTGGCGTTGGAGTAAGTGCCTTACCTGATGCTTGCTTTCGCAATCACGCCTTTGACGCATTGCAAGGCCAAGCCGCCCCAGCAGAGACGCACAGTTCGACTGGGATCCTGCCTTGTGGCGTGGCTCGCTGGATAACGATGGCCGGATCGGCACGTCTCACGCAGGTCGCAGTCCGCGGACACAGATCAACCGGCGGGGCAGCTCTATGCGCTCCTAGCGCCACTTTAAGTTTGTGCCCTACACGGCGGCGCCGGCTTGCCTCTCGTTGAGCAGAATTGGCTGAGTCGTAGAATGTGGCCGCGGACGTCCGGTGTCTCCGCCCGGGACACTATCTTCGAATTCTATGGTTCAGGTTCGTCGCCCGGTAGTTGGCGCCCGGCGGGGACTAGCGATCGCTTAGCGTGCAAAATTTTCCGTTTTCTGAAGCGACCCCAGGAAGACCGAGCCATTGCGCAGCGCCACCCGCAGGGCAAACAGCGTCCCCCACTCGAAGGCGGCCAGGGCGCGCTTGCGATCCAAGCCCTCCAATGCTGGCTGCCAGGCGCGTCCCAATCGAACCATCACCCGATCGGGGAGCCAGTCGGCCCTGCGCGCATAGAGCTTGCGCAGCACCTCCATCGCCTCGATCACCGGGTGGGCCGACTGTGCCGCAAATGGCAAATGAACCAGTCTGCCCAGCATGGCTCGGGCCAGCCGGTGTCGCGACAGGAGTTGCGCACGGATCAGGCTGGCACGGCTCGATAGATGCTGACCAACTGCCTCGTCAGCCAGAGTGCTCAGTTGCTGACAGAGCGCATCCCGTGTCAGCGTCTCGTCTGCGACCAGCGCTTTGACGGCGGCAGCGAATTCCCGCAGCTTGGTACCGGGGTCCGGTCGGCCCGCGTCAATTAGGCGTCCGGCATCGTTGACGCATTTGCGAATCCAATGCCGCAGCATGGACGACAATTGATCCGTGGCCGTGCACAAGGCATAGCGTAAAAAGCAAGCCGATTCCAGGCGGCGGGACCGTTGCGCGACGCGCTTGCTGACCGACGCCGGGCGGTTGGCACAGCGGCGCGCATAGTGCCGCACCACCGCCTCATTGCAGGCCGCCGGCCAACCTCTGTGGATGCCCAGCTTGTACAGGCGGTCGATCTTCTCAAACAACTCGCCCATCTGATGGGTCGAATTGCGTAGCGGGACAGCCCACAGCCATTGTTGTAGGCTCGGCCGGTCGTTTTCTGGCCGCGGTAGCAGGGTACCCCACGCATCGAGGGAGGCCTCGCCGTAGGCCTGCACCAGCGCGTCAGCCAGAGCCGACTCGAATGCCTCTCCGGCCTGGCTGATCAGCCGCTTCAGCGCCCGGTCATGCGGAATCAGGATGCGATGCTCGTAGAGCCAGCGCTTCAACTCGTGCAGCAGGTCACTGCGGCTCGGTTGCCCTGCCAGCCGCTCCTTGAGCCAGCGCGTCACGTAACGTCGCTGATGCTCTGCCATCGGGCTGAACCCCAGGGCTTGATAGGCCAGCATCTGGTGGTCCACCAAGGTATCGGTGCGCCCGTCATACAGCGCGTTCAGCGTGCCCATGTCCGGCGGCGTGATGCCGAGTTGCGCGCCCACAGAGGCCCAGAGGAATTTGGGCACCTGCTTATAGGCATCGAGAGTGCGCCCCGTCATGCGGACAAAGCCGATGTGAACGGCACAGGCTAGGCGATACAAATGGCTGCGCCGCGCGTCGATCAGGGTCCGCTCTTTGGCGGAGAAGGTGAAGAACGTGGCAAGCTCGAACTCGCTGAGTTCGCGCGGAATCTGCCGCATGCCCAGATACGCCAGTTGCCAGTGATCCATCGCGCTCTCCCAAGCGTAAGACGGACCGCTGAGATTATCGGCAATGAGACCGGGACGCAACGTTTCGACACAATAAGTGCACTATGAGGCAATCGCACCCAACTCGCGACAGCAGACAGCAACTTATTGATTTACCGGGGTATTTTCCCGGACGCCGCCCGGAAACCCGCGTGAATGCTAGGGGTGGCTACCCCGGTAAATTGCAGCGAAATCAAGGGGACGCCTGTCCGCACTGCACGGCTTCATCGACGCGGACGCATGCATTGCCCCTTACGATGTCAGGATGACGCCGGATCGCGCCACGGCCATGCTGAATGATCTCCCCGTCGTGATGGCCGGCGCGAAGTGGCCGGCCCACTTCGGCGAAGTCTTCCTGGCGGGGGGCGAGCAGTATCGCCGCGTGATGAGGGCGGCGGTCACCAACCGAAACTCCGCGCAGCAGCTGACGCGACTCAATGAAACCCGGGGCGGTATCGGCGAGCAGCGCTCCCAGCTCGGCCAGTTCCTGAGGCATATCGCTCTCGAACGTTCGGAGCGTATCGAGGTGCTGCCCAACGGCATGCCCTGCTACCGGCGAGCCGAGCGATTCGTTGTTGGCGACCGAGTTCGGCTCCGCTATTCGCATCTCCCTGGCGTCCCTGCTAGATTGGCCACCATCCGCCGAATCTTCGACGGCCCCTGCGGCCTGACAGCCGAAGCCGATGTTGAGGAGCCTGCGCGTGGCGGTGGAATTGCGATCGTTGGTCGTTGGGTCTGTCTTCGTCACCTTCAACCAGTTTGACCCCGGATCTTCTGTCGCAGTTTCGCCGCGGAGCGGCGCATAGGTATGGGGGAGCACTAATTCAGTATATAACTCTACTCGGTGGGGGCAGCGCCTTGTAGAATGCTCAGGCCTTGCTTTATGCAGCGGGAAGCTAAACTATATTGCGTAGGGCGGTACCAGGTGCTGCACGCTCACCCTAATGGAGAGGACGAAAACAATGCGTTGGCAATTATTCCCCGGCGTGACCAAGCCCAAAATCACGACACATCACGTCAATAATGGGCTGCAACGTAGGCCCCCGAAAGGCGTGCTGCTCGCCTTCGTTGGGATAGCGGTCGCCCTGGGTGCAGCAACCATCTATGGCATCGCCCATGAAACGGTGAAACGCTCGGAAAGTGCAGGAGTCGTAAAATCAGTTCGCCTAGTTGAACACGGATGGAACGACATATCTGCCGTGGAAACATCCACAGGGATATTTCTCGTGTCCGGTATATTTCACGCCATCATCGGTAGCCCCGCGCGACTGGAATTCCGCGGAGACGGCAGCGTCCATTTATGCGGTGCATTGCAACAGTGCAGGCCCCTGCAGTAGCTCTGCCTGCGCGGTCGTTCATCTGACCTGTCGCCTCGCATGCTGTCGTTGCGCACGAAATCGACATCGGCTTCACGCCAATGACTGAACGCTCTCTTTGGCTTTCCTCCCCGACTGCAGCATTCGCTGAATGGCAAGCACATCAAGGCATGGGTGCGGACTGCCGTCCATTCTCAGCCCGCTCGGTAGTCCAGCATCGAGCAATGTTCGATCGCTTTCAGCGGCTCCTGCACGACTGCGGCGTGACCGTGACCAGCTTCGGCGCCAACCACATCGACTCCCTCTGGCAAACGAAGGGGGGCTCGGCATACAGCCCAGCGACTCAGATGCGCTATCTGAAGCTACTCGACCGGTTGTGTCGGCATCTGGTGTACATCGGCATGCGCGATAGCAATCCGGCTAAGGATCTCGTGCATAGTGCGCGGTGGCCCAACGAGGATCCCACTCCTATCTACCTGCCACCGGAAGCAGATGGGCGCCTCCAAGCGTGGGTACAGCCTTCGCTCAATGACGATTTGGCACAGTTGCGGGCTCGCGCCATCGTTGCGCTGTTTCTGGGCACCGGCATTACAGCAGCGGAGGGCCGTGGCGCGATCCAGGCGAACCTGCAAACGGCGGCGAGCCCCCCACACCTGCGGGTCCCTCGCCGCGGAGCACGGGATGCCCGCACAGTCTCTCTTCCCCAATTTGCAGTACCCATTCTGGAGACCTGGTCGGCCCGCCGCGCTACCCATCCTATTGCCGGCAACCTGCTCTTCTCGCTCACGAGCCTCGGCAGGCCCATCACCGACATGGGCCTCGGCCGAATCGTGCGCTCCGCGTTGGTGGCCATCGAGTTCGAGGCTGACGACATGAGCCCGCGAATCCTGCGCAACACTTTCTGCCGCCGGCAGCTACTTGCGGGACTTGATCGCATCGAGGTCAGCGAATTGCTTGGGCTAGTCAGTACCCGCACAGCTGACCGAATTGCCGCGACAGTGGGCACGGATTGATCGCCGAGATTTGGCCAGTGGCTGCGGCCAGCGCGCTTGTACCACGTCAGGACCTCCAGCGCGCGCGGCTGGCGCCAGGCTGGCCAGCGCAACCACATTGCGGGTGATTTGGGTCTGGTCGCCCGCCGCGCTAGCGACGATCTGGCCAACGGCAACCCGGTCGACGTGGGTCTGTTCTTACGACGACCGCCGGTGGTGACCAGCACGCCGTAACGCCACTGGTCCTGCAGCCCAAGCCGCCACCGGACGCCGGCGCCGAGCGCGCCTGCACGGCCGCGCGACGGCTGATGTGGACTTGTTCGCGTGCTGCGTCGCCGCCAGCCAGCCCAGCGGCCATGCCGACTAGGTGCGCGGTGGCGGCGATAAACCACCCACCAGCCGCTTCTCGGTGGCGGGCAGACCAACCAGGCTCTGCCACGCCAGCCTGCGCCAGCGAGATCACGGCCAGGCCGTACAGCACGCCCGACAGCCCGGCGCAGTTGCCAGCAGCAGAGCAGAAATGCCGTCGCCCAGCAGCAGCCAGTGCATCAGCGGCGCAACCGGGCTAATCGGGGCGCCGCCACCGCTGTTGGGAGCAGGCGCGCGCGCGCGTTGCATTGCCGGAGTCTCTGCAGGCAAGTGTGGTGGTGTTGGTGGTTTAAACGCTAGGCAGTTAGTTGCATTTTCTGCTGCAAACCGTGCAGGCGATGGTGTTGCCACACTACCACGCGAGCATGCTTCTGCCCGAGAGCTTACCTTCGCTGCCTGGTGTCACCGCGGGGGGGGGGCGAAGTCCTGCAGCAGGATGGCAGCAGCCACCGCCGGCTGGCCGCCGGTGGCTGCCATGCATGGCGCAGGCGCGACGGATGCGCGTCGAGCAAACAGGAGGCCGCACCAGCCGCCGCGGCCTTCTCTCTGGCCGCGCACTGCTGCGCGAGGAGGCCGGCATGCAGGGCGAACCAGCGCCCGCAGCGCCGCCAGCATGTCCATCGCGACAACCGCCTTGGCGTGGCGCTGGACGGCCCGCTTGTTCGCGCGACCCTCGCGTTGCATTGCTCGATCGCTGCGCCAACTGCACCAGCTCCTGCAACAGTCGCCACATTGCCGAGACGCGGCCGCCGCGCCTTGACTTTTCTCTTACCGCTATAGGCTAGAAACATCACCACTACATTTCACCTGGCCATGTCAAAACCCAAACGCCTCTCCGGCTTCCGCGAATTTGTCCGCTCTAACCCCGCTGTGAAGGAGCAAGACTCCTTCGACGTCGACCTCGACCAGCTCTATGTCGTCCCGGGTTGGAACAAGCGCGTACGCAATGCGAGCTTGGAGGAATACATCGACCGCTGGGCCGCGGTCTTCAAGGCTGGCCGCCACGTGCCGCCGCTCCACGTCTACTGGGATGGCGACAAGTTCATCATCGTCGATGGTCACTGCCGCCTGGAAGGCGCGATGCGGGCGCGGGCCCACGGCGCCGCGATCCGCCGCCTGCGGGTCATGCGCTTCGAAGGCAATGACGTCGCGCGCATTCACTTTATGGTGCGATCGAGCGAAGGACGCCCCATGTCCCTCTTCGAACGTGGGATGTCCGCGGGTTGTCTCGTGGCAATGGGGGTCTCCGTGTCGGAGATCGCCACCGAATGGAATTGCTCCGAAACCACGATCGAGTCTGCCCTGCTGCTGGATCGCGCTCCGCGGGCTGTTCAGGAGATGCTGAAACAAGACTTGGTCGCCACGGAAGTGGTTCTTGACCACTTGCGTGAGCACCGGGACGCCGCGGCGCAGACCCTACAGGACCTACTCGATCGCGCCAAAGGACAAGGCCATGCGCGCGTCACGGCCAAAGTCGCAGGCACTCACAAGCTTGGCAAGCGCATCACGAACCAGATCCGCGAAACCTTCGCGGCATTCCCAGCCGTCCTGTCCGATGGCCTGTCGGATCTCCCCGGCGACCCGACACTTGTCGATGAAGCCCGCGAGTACACGCTTCCGATCAAGGGCTCACTTCTCAAGGCACTTCTTGAGATCGCCAGCGAGGTGAACAAGAACACTGGCGCCGTGAACGGGTCCATCACCACCGATTCCGAATGACGGCGGTGTGACCGGGGGGGAATCCTCGGACAACCGGCACCACCAGTGCGCAGGTCAGTCGGCTCCCGGTTATGCGATCTTCACCACATCGAAATTTGCAGCTGCATACGCGGGGTTGCACGACCAGACCTCCTTCCCCTCTTTGTAGAACCGTGCCCATCCGCCCGAGATCACAAGCTCTGACACAGGGAAAACACTAGAGTGGCCCGCGGCTGCGGCCGATAGAAGGGTAGCCTGTCTGCATCGGGCCTCGTATCTACCGTCACGTAAACGTCTCTCACTGGTCACGGAATTCCTCACCTCAAGCGGCTTGCGTCCAAAATGCAAGTTTCGGGTACCGCGGCAATCCACCAGACCGCCCCACGCGGCAGAACCCAGCGTGCGCCAACCCATTGATACCTAGGTACGCGTTTGCGCCCAGGCACACGCGAATGAACGCCCCATCGCCATCGTACTCGTCGTCTTGGATGATCTCCTCCGCAGGCAACCCGATCGTCACCCCCACGGCCCACGCCCACGCCGTCGCCTCAGTATCGGAACATTGGATAGCGGCCCTGGCAATAGGGTGATCGGGACACAGATCCATTTCCGCTATCGCCTGAAACATCTCGCCGATACCCGCCTCCAGGTTGTCGGACATCAGCGACCGGAAGCGCCCAGGCACAATTGCCAAGTGTCCTGCCTCGTGCAACAGAGCAGACGGCCGGCATTCGGGATCGACCGCCAAAGCACCGCTTTCTATACGAACGCCATTTACAAAACCTCTGGCGCCTTTCTCATAGGTGACCTGAAGGCCAACTTGCCTCAAGAAGTTCACGACGCTTGCCAGCAAGATCATTTCCCCTATTCAGTCGCTGAGACCGCGTGTTGCCTTTGTGCGTCCTCAAGCGTATCGAGCAGCGCTTGGCTCTCACGCCCCTTCCACAGCATGTACCGCGACACGCCGTTGACAACATATCGGGCGATGGTCCAGCCGCTGGGGTGCGACCAGCTATATGCGGTGTCCTGCTTCCACTCGCTGTCTGCGTTCACCTCAGGCATGTCGTTTTCCCGTGGAGTTCCTCTGTGACCACCTTCCTACTCACAACGTTTTTTCCCGCGGTTGTACTTCCCATACATCACCTTCGTTGAGCAACGCGCGGTGTCCGGGTTGCGGCAACGGATCCACTCTCGCTCGACCAACCGCAAGAGCAATCTTCCCAACAGTCACAATCGTCCATCGCAGCCCCGCACATCGTGCACCTCATTCGACCGTTGCCAGACTACCTACCGATACCTGACATCGAGGCTGGCTCCTACACGCCAATGAGCGGGATATGCCATCCGAGGAACGATGCATTACCATCCGCCTCACGCACTTCGTGCGGCCGACGATCGTCGAAAATGAACCAATCTCCCGCCTTGGCTTTTTGGATGACCCTTCCCTGCCGGAAAGCAAGGCCATCATTGTGCAGGACCACCATCAGCACAAGACCAATGTCATCCGTGTGGGAGTCGACTCCGGCTGTTGCAACCAGCTCGCTTGGTCTGCCGGCGCGCCGGTACCCTAGCTGCGAGATATCGGGAAGCCAATCGGTTCCGAGCCGCGTTGCCCAAAATGGGACGACGTAGGTCTCTACCGCGTCACCGCAGAACTCATTCGCCTCCGCTGTTGCAAAGAACTTCCGCGCCAGTTGCTTCGCGTTTGCCGCCACGTGCTCCGGCAGGTGAACCGTCCCCATGATCTTTCCCATCACTGCCGATGTCATGGCCTGTGCTCTCGTTGCGAGCCCCTCCCGAGGCGCGCCGTCCTAGCCGCCACTGCAACAGTGATTGCTCGACGCGCGTGCTCAGCACGCTTCGCTTCATCGCTCGGGTACTGCGAGAATGCTTCCAACAGAATCTGGGTCACGTCGATGCCAGGAACTGTAGTGGCCAGACGAAAGGCATCTGCGTCGCGGCACAGCGGGTTCCAAGGCACATGGACTCCAAAAAGGATCAGCGCTCGCCCATCATGTGCAACTCGAACCGGCTCATAGCCGGCCACAATGGCAGCTTTGCGTAGCAGATCCCGCTCCTCAGTCACAACGTCGTCCATCAAGCTTCCTAGTTGCTAGCGATCATGATGATTACTGCCTGCAGCTTCGCCATCCAGGCATGCCGCTCTCAGCTTCTCTAGAACCTGCTGATAGTTGTCATGCAACTCCGGCCAACCTGGATCAGCGACTAGTGCTTTCGGGTCAAGTCGGCCTGACAGGATGGCCATACGCACGCCGGGATGGCGGTGGCCAACCTGGGCCAGCCAGCCAGCACATGCAAGCTCAGCACCTTCCTTCGACTGGTGGCAGGCGAAAAAGCTCGCGCCGCCATCCGGCCCCATTCCTCGATGGTCCGGACATGTCGCTGCCAAATCCTCGGCCAACTGCAGATCGAAGCCTGGAATGTCCGAAGCCTCCGATGAGCACCGCCAGGGGCACGAGGAGCACGGCTTGGGTGGACTGTTCAGTCCGCAGGCATCCGACATCGCCGTCTCCTAACGATCCAGCTCGTACTTCATCACGAGTTCTGCCTTACGGTGCTCCTTGCGCATGCGTTCCTCGGTCGATTCTTTGGACGGCACAATCTCCGGCCTGGCTGCCAGGCTCGCGTCGTAGCGATCGGTCTCCGCCACCAGGCGGTGCAGTTCGCGCAGTTCACTTCTTGCGGTACTGAACATCTTTCACCATTTGAGATTGTCAGAGTCCAAGGTGGCGGCACGCATCCGCCCATGCCGACGACTCTCGAAGTCCATAGCCGGCTACCTTCCTGCCCTTAGGCTTGAGTAGCACCTTGAACCGAATCTTTCCGCCAACGAAAGTACCTTCCTCACGAACGGCTACCGCTTCCGGATACTTCGCCAAAACTCGTTCCATCGCACGCATTTGTAATCTGTCTCTTCTACCTAGCGAACATTGAAGGAGCGACCCGCGCGTCGGATGCGTGAGGCCGCCGCCCTCGGACTATCGCCCACCAGGGTCCAGTCATGATGCCACCAGGCGATGACCGCGGCGGCTGAAGCAATATCCTGCGCGCGCACGACGGCAGCGATTTCAGCAGCGACGGCCGCCCACCATGCCGCTCCCTCCCGATCGCTCGCACTCGCGTCTATTGCGCGGCGGTATATCGCTTTCGCACTCTCAGGCCGAATGGTCATGCTATCCCCCAAAATTGCCCGCGATGATGACACTCGCCAAGCGAGTGAGGCATTCATGCGGAAATGGTTGAGTGGGCCGAACAGCATCTGCACGAACTTGCTTCATGCCCTGCCAGCACCACGCTGTTGCTGAAGGCGTCGTGATCTCCCATCGCGCCGGCGAGCACGAAAATTCGGACCAATTTGAAGTCCAATAATAGGCACATGTGCCTATCTAAGCAACGATTTTCTTCAGATATATCAAGCGCCGTTCCAAGGCATCAACGGCCCAGTCCGGACAGGGGCGTGAGCTTGGCGTTTCTGGAGCCGCCAGCCACGCACGCACGGTGCGAGGAGAGCATGGACGTTGCGTCTGTTCGGCAATCATGTCCGCACTTGCGACTTGGGTAACAGAGCCTTGCTTGAGCAACAGAAGGTATTTATCTCGGTTCGTCATAGATCGAAACCACCCATCATATAGGCACACGTGCCTATCATAGCATCGCCCTGACAGTCTCTTCCCTGCGGCAGAGGCACAAGTGGCCAATACCCTCTCTTCTTTCCGCCACCTACATGCCACGACCGACACTCCCAGGCCCCCGCCGCCAGTTCACCCCGGCCGCTAGTTGCCATCGTGGTCACGACGCAGCGACGCGCCGGCGCAGTTGCTTTGCCGGCTCAACGGCCGTTGAACGCAAAACGCCCCGAGAATCGTTTGATCCCCGGGGCGCCTTGTCACGATAGCCGCGCTCACTCGGCAAAAAGCATTTCCTCTTGGTCGGCTGCTGCGTGTTCCCAGGCGGCCTGTGCGTCCGCTGGGAGCAACGCAAAGGACATCGACCGGCGCTTTAGATCTTCAATGTCATACTCGATGCCAAGTCCGAGCCGGTCCTTAAAAGCTGTCCGCCGACATGCCTGGTCGTGCTCGGCACGCTGCGCGTGCGACAGCGTGAGCACGCCGTACTGCAAGTACCAGCGATACCCGGCCGTTACCTGCCCCGGTTCGACGCCGCGGTCATGCATATCGAGTAGCCGATCAAGCTCGAAATCCTGCAGGAGCGTGGCCGACTCAACGTCCACCGAGAATTGCTGCTCAGTCGGCGTCTTCCAAATGACGCGGCCCGCCGGCGTCCTGGCCAAGCGTGGAGCGCATGCGGCCTCCGCCGTCATGGCTTCCAGGAACGGGTCGCGCAGCCCGGTCCAGGCCGTGGCCGGAGAGTGCTGATCCCACTCATTCCCAACGAACAGGAACCGAGGGGCAGGCACGGGTGTCGCGGGCACCGGAGTCACCTCGGGAATGTCATAGCGAATGCCACGCTCAAACACATCCCGCCGGTCCGCCCAGCAGGCGAACGGGCGAGCCACCCCGTTGAGCGATTGCATCGCATCGATGGCCACAATCATCTCCAAGGACAGCAACTCAAACCGCGGCGCCTCTCCCGCAGTCGCTGCCCGGGCCTGTTCGTCAAAGTCAAGCTGCAGCATGTACCGGAACAGTTCTCGAAGCATTGAGGGGTGATATGTGTCCGGCTGGATCTTGACATATCCGGCACGGATGGTCCGCCCGATCCAGTGCCGGCGCGACCAGTCGAATCGGGTGTTCCGGATGAAGCGATTGAGCCGATGAAGGCCAGCAGCGTATGCATAGCGCTCGTCATGGGCAATCATGTTGGCAAGGCTCTTATCCTCTGCCATCTGGCACACGTGGCACCCCAGCCGGGCGCCACACTTTCCCTGACGTCGACCACTGGCCCCCGCAAGGATCGCATCGGCCACCACAGCGCACGAAGTCCCGACCGAATGTGCGTAGAGCCGCTTCGTCTCCTCGAAATCGGAGTAGCCGGGCAACTGTCCGCTGCCATACAGGGCAATGGCCTCCCACACATCGTCGGACCCAAAATGCGCTATCGGGCTGAGGACAAGATCGCCATCGCGGTTGCGAACCGGCGATCGATCCGACTCGCCGCGCGCCTTCATCCGTGCGGCCCGCCGGTCTCCCTCGTCATACCGGGTGCCGAGGCAGGTCACCGGCTCGGCCATGCCGCGGTCGCTCGTCTGGCGGAACAACCGTCGACGCAGCGACCGTTGGGGCATGATCTTGAGGTCCGTGGAGCAGTCTCCGTGTGCGCCAGGGAAGCTGGGCAGCGCGCGACCCGACAACACCTTTACCTGAAAGGTCGCGCTGAGCGTCGGCCGGGCTATGCCCGTGGTAACGGAAAATCCATGCGCCTGACCGAAGGCCCGCATGCGGCGGAGCTCGTGGGCATAGTGCCGCGTGACCTCCGGCGACTCCACCAGCGTGTCACTGGTGGTGGCATAGACAACGGGGCGACCGCCGGCTGCACGGTACTGTAGCGCCGCGTGCAAAACGATTGCCGCAACGACACTGCTGTCCTTGCCACCACTGAAGGCAAGGAACATCGGATGCCCCGCGCGGAACAGGTCAACAACGACTGATACAGCGCGGGCGATCTTTCTCTCGACAGGCTCGAACGCACCCTGTGAAAACAACTCAATGGTTTGGTTCATGCTGGCCTCGTGAAAATGAACGGGAGGCCAGCCCCCGTGGGCTGGACCGCCCTGGGGGGGGAGATTTGGGAAAAAGAGGTAACGAAAGGCGTGCGCCGCTGGCGGAAAAGGTTCTACCTGGTCGCCGCACGATCCTCGGTCAGGAGCCACTGCACGAGGCAGCCTATCCGGCTGGCCAGGCTCGAGGAAAGCCACTGCTCATCCGGCTCGCTGGAGAAAAAGGCCCCAGCCACGTCGCCGGCGGCGATGTCGGCAACGTCCATGAGCAATCGCAGGGCTTCGTCGAGATCATCCATCTTGGCCGCGGCCACAAGGATAGGGACAGTGACAGCCGCCAGGAGAGGCCGTCGGCACCGGGGTGCAGGCCAGGTTTGTACTAGGTGACAGGTCATCGGAATCGCAAAAAAAAAAGCGCTCCGTGGGGAGCGCCATGCATTGAAGAAGAGCGCGCTATAGCGTGTCGGCATTCGG
>NZ_AQPL01000049.1:0-46731 GCF_000395345.1 Cupriavidus sp. WS
GCGCCATGCATTGAAGAAGAGCGCGCTATAGCGTGTCGGCATTCGGCAGCGCGCCGGCGTGGTATTCAACAACCAGCCGAGCCGCGGCCGCTTTGGGCGCCTTGTTCGGCTGCGGTTTTGGCGAAGGGAAAATTTCCGCGGCCGCCCACAGAGCAAGAAGCAAGAGCACAAGGATGAGAGGGAATTTCATGAAAGGGGAAAGGAGGACGGAGCAGCCCCGATGGGGTATGCCCCATCGGGTTGGTCAATACGCTCGCCCGCGAGGGCTCCCACGTCGATCACGGCATCCGCTTCCTCAACAGCATCGGAAGCGGGAAAATAAGTGAAAGCCCATCTCAAATGAGATAGGCTTTCTGGTTGATGGCTGGCTCAATGCAGAGCCAGAGCAACAACATCGATCACTGCATCGGCCTCGTCCACAAGATCCGGGGTCTGGCTGATAAAGAACTCTCGCTCGTACCCGCCAACCCGGAGCACTTCGCGCTTCATTTGCATGAAGGCGCGCTTTCGCTCCGAGTCCAACGGCCCGTCGGCTTCGTCCGTGAACAACGTCTGGAATGGCTGTTGTGCATCCTGCGCCCGGTAGAGCGCAATCCCGCGCGTCAGACACTCGTTGATCCAGACCTTCTGCCCGCCCGACATCACCGAAACCTCTTTCGTGCTGTCGTTGTCAGCGTCGATCACCTCGATGGAGAACCCTTCGCGCTTCTCTCCGTTGGCCAACTCCGTCTGCGTCTGAATGGCGATCGTGAATCGCGGTCCGTAGCAGCCCAGCAGCAGGTCATTGACGATCTTCGCGATGGCCGGGCCAGCGTCATCGATGGACAACGCAATCACGCCGTCGTTGCCCAAGCCTTTTGCCAGCAGCTTCCATTGCGCGATCTCGTCCGATAGCACCTGCGCCTTGCTTTCCAATGCTCCCAGGTCGGTAAGCTCGGCCTCCAGGCGGGCGCGATCGGCCGCGACCCCGCTCTGCCGGCGAATCAGTGTTTCGATGGCGCCATCGAGTGCCACGGTGGCCTCCCGGCCAGCCCTGATACGACGATCCAAGTCCACCAGCATGCCAGTGACATCGTCGGTCGCCAATGTCGCGACTTCCCGACGTACCGCAACTAGTTGCGCCTCCATATCGGCGGTATCACGCTGGTATCGAGTGAGGCGCTCGGAGTCGTCAGTCCTCAGAACCAACATGTCACGCTGTGCGTTCGCGAGGTTGTCGCGTGCGGCATCGAGAAGAGGCTTTCTTGCGGCAAGGGCCCCCAAGCGCTGGATCTCCTGCTGGTCCCTGGCAATGCCCTGTTGCAGCATTGCCTGTGCAGTGCGTGCGGCAGGTAGCCCTGCAACGACTGCATCCGTCGCTTTGAGAGCATCCTGCTTCTCCCTGTAGCTCGTCCGCAGCCCACTCACCTGCACCGCTTGTTCGCCCAGTTTGAGCCGGGCGTCCCGCGCTTGCGCGAGTAGAGGGCACGTGGCGTGCATCGGCTGTTCGTGACAGGGAACCGTCTCGATCACCGAGGCCTGCGCCTTCAACGACTTGGCCAGCTGCGCAGCAACCGTCCCGCGCTGCTCTAGTCCTTGCAGCTCCGCCGCCAGTGTGGCGCGGCGGACCTGAACGGCTTCCAGCTTCGCAAGGTCGACCTGACCGGCTTCCAGCTCCGCCTGCTTCCGGCCGACGGCCATCTGCAACGCATCGCGCTGCTCGCCAGCGGCAAGAATCGCACCCGACTGGTCGAGCACAGCATTGGCAGTAGAGACCGACTTTTCCAACTCCTTGAGGCGGGCACTGGCACGTGCTCTTGCCTGCTGCTCGTCCGCAACGACGCGGGCACCGCGCGCGGTCAGTTCGCCCTCTCGCTGCTTCAACTCACGAAGCCTCGCCTCCGCGCCGGCAGAAGCGGTCTGCTTGGCGGCAAGCGTCGCGCGCTCTTGCTGCAGCTTCTCCGATGCTTGCAACTGCCCGGATCGCTGCTCCCGCTTGCGCGTCAATGCGTTGTCAATTTCGCCAATCTCCGTGGCCATCGCATGTGTCACTTCCCGCTTGCCCGTGAGGACCAGCATATCGCGCTGCAAGCCGTCGAGTGCCCTGCCGAGTTCCTTTGCCACCTCACCGGCCTTCGCCGACAGGTCGCGCAGGTGGTCGATGCCGAGCAGCTCCGCGAGGAGCTTCTTGATCTCGCTCGCCTGGTAGCTGGAAAGCGGACGCCGACTCTGAGCCGAGAACACACTCGTAAAGAACGCTTCCGGCGAACCGAGAACGGCCTCGAGGCAGCGGTTGTATGTGTCGGCCTTACCGTCCGACACTGTGCCGTCCGGCATCTGCACGGGCACCCAGTCATCCGCGGCCGACTTCTCGAACAAGTAATACTCTGCCTTCCGGCTCTTGCCCGGGTTGCGAAATGCGAACGCCGAACGGTACGTCTTTCCGCCGTGCTCCCACTCCAGATCCTTCTCCGCGCGCGGAGCGCAAAGGTGATCCCAGTACGAAAAGCCATCTGCCGACATCTTGGTTGCGTGGCTCGGCATGATCGGGTACGGATGCAGGTTGTCCATGATCGTGGTCTTGCCTGCCCCGTTAGGCCCAACAATCGCAATCAGCCCCTTCGGCAGGCTAGTGAGATCGACTGTCACGCTGTCGCGATGCATGCCATCGCGCACTCCGTGAAAACCAGCAAGGGTCAGCTTCAGTGGACGCATGGCGCATCCTCCAGCGACACCGACTGCAGGTAGTCGGGCGGCAGCTCGAGAGTGTTCTCGTCGAGCGCGTCCAGGACGGGGGGCGCGTCGTATTCAGGCATGCCAGCAATCGCCCGCTCCAGAGAGCGAACGGCCGCAGCAAACTGCCCATGCGCCATCGCCTGCAGTGCGTTCCAGTCATCGCAGCCCGACAGGGCCTTGAGTTCCATCGCGCTCCACTGGCTTGCATAACCATTCGAGAACGACCAGAGCAAGTCCTGAATCTCCTTGGACGGTGCCACAGACAACCAGGTGGTGCCGCCCTCGGTGTGAAGCACCATCACCAGCATATGGGCGCGTACCGCGACCACGGCACCACGATTCGGTCCGAACGGCTGGAACTGCGCGCCGCGAACGAAACTGTGATTGTCACAAAGGCGGGCGACCAGATCGGCCTGTGTCATTGCAACTTCAAATGTTCGGGCCCACTCGGGTCCTGCGTGATATAGGATCATGCTGCACTCCTGGTAGTGACGGAGTGCGCCCCGGACGGGAAGCACCCGTCGGGGTAGATGGAAAGAAAATGGGTACTGCAGTCGATGCGTCGGCGACGCGGGGTAAAACCATTTTTCGACAACCCTTGCGGCTGTCGGAACATGGCTCATGCACGTTCTAGGGTTAGGCGGCTTCGGCCGCAAACAGATCGTCGGACAACCACTCCAGCTGCGGCGGATGGGCTGCAGCGATGGGCTCCGCGCCCAGGTCCGGGAGATTGGCGGGCTGGTCGGCCGGCACCGTGCTCTCCTGCTCCTCCAGCAACGCAGTGGTCGCTGTGAGTCCACTCAACACGCTATCCGCAATCGCCTTTGCATCGAGCCGCTCGAGCTGCGACAGGCGATCGACGACCGGTGTGGCGTCAACACCCACCAGTTCGCTCCACCGCACCAATTTCTCGGCGAGAGTCACGGTCCGGCTTATGCCTTCCGCGCGGCTACGCACAGCTGGCAAGATCCGAGCTTCAATCTTGACCTCGGCACTGGCAGCGAAAAGGGCCTGAATCGCTTCGCGATCGACAAGCTGACGGTGCTCTTCGTTGATCGTCCAACGAATGCGGACAAACTTGCCCATTGCGTCGGCGGCCATTTCGGCAAGCCGCTGCATATCCGGTGGCCCGTCAAAATCCACGCAGATCGTTTCCCGAGCCGGCGTCGTGATCAACTCAGCCGTCGCGCGGCCGGGTTCGATGTTCCAGCGCAGGAAACCCTTCGCGCCGATCTCGCCGTAGTGGAAGCGACCAATGGAACCTGGATACGCCACCACCCTGCCCTCCCGCTCCCATTGCTGGGCCCGGTGGATGTGACCGAGCATGAACGCATCGCACTCTGCATCGAACAGCGCCCCAATCGAGAACTCGTGATCGAAGCCAGCCATCGGCACGCCGTGCTCGGTCTCGCAGCCGTTCACGGTGCCGTGCGAGACCCCGATCGTGCGAACGCCCCACTCCCGCACCTGGCGGTTGATCGCGCCCGCCGCCTTGAGATAGGCAGCGAGATAACCACCAACAGCAGTAGCGGCATCCGCGATTCCCGCGGTCGCGGCCAGCGTCGCTTTGTTGACCGTCGGCACGCACGTAAAGATCACCTCCGGCATGCCGTGCTGCGCAAGCAAGACGTCAAGCTCGGCCGGACTGAACGCGGCGTCATCCGACGGCACGAACACCGAGCCGCACAGCGCCACTTGATGAATCCGGTCCGCGACATATACCGGGTGCTGGGCATCGATCAATCGGAGCAGATCGAGCGTGCCGGGTGGCTCATGACTGAACGTGCCCTGCAGCATGAGAATCGGGCAGTGTCGTGAGAGCTGGTGGACACGCCGCGCCAGTGCCGCGAATGCCGGTGCGTGGACTTCGAGACGATGATCGGTCGCATCACCCGAGAAGACAGCAACCTGACAGGCGTCGCCGATCGCACGCTCCAACCCGAACGCAAGGCAACGATCCGACTCGACCAGGTTCGCCGGCGAGTAATGCAAATCCGAGAAATGCGCAACGCGCAGTGCATTGCCATGCATGACAAACTCCAGAATGGGAAGTGCCGACAGGCCGGCGAGGAAAAAGGAAAAGGGAAGCCAGAAGGCTTCCCTCATCGAGGCCGGCGAGCGCCGGAGATTAAACGGACACGTCGCGCGCGATTGCAGCCAACTTCTCGCGGAACGCGATTGGGTTGGCCAACCCGGCGCGCATGTCTTCAAGCAGCCGATGCACATCGGCCGGCCGCTTCGTCCAGCCGGTGCCGAAGGATGCCTGCGCAAAGGCTTTGAGTTGCGCACGCGAGGCATCGCCCCGCAGACCCAGGCGTGCCACCAAGTCATCGAACTGGCTTGTGACATCGTCCGGATCGGGATGTGCCGTGGACTCGCCGCGGCTTTGCAAGGTGTCAACCACGGGGGATTCCGCCGCCGACACACTACCTTCGCCGCTGTTGAGAGCCACCTCCGAGCCCGCAGGGCCTTCTAGAGCTGCAGCGGCCTCCGTTGCTGCCTGGAGGTGGCCGGGGTGCGGTCGATCGGAGCCGTCTAGCAGCGCCCCGATATCGATTTCAGCATCAAGCGTGATGAGCCACTGGCGCTGTCGCGTCGGCAGTCCATCCTCGCCGATCCGGCTGACCTCGACCTCGGTCTTCGACACCCAGAACTCGACGCCACTCAGCTTGCCGCGCGCAAGCGAGACCGTTTGCATCGCGGCATGCGCTTTCTGGAGAACGTAGATCGACGTCGTCGGGAGTTCGATGAGACCGAGGCCCTTGATCTTGACGACCGCGAACAGAAAGGAGGCAGAGAGACTGCAGCCGCCGCTCTGGTACTGTGGGCACTCCTGAGGGTCACAAAGGCCATCGGGAATGTCGCTATCCTGGCGGAGGATCACCGAGCGGCCGCCCCAGACCCGCTTGGCGCGGTTCGAGCGGTCGTTCTTCGGCACCGGCGCATAGGTCTTGCAGTACCGCAAACCGTCCGGCCCATATTCGGAGAAGAACTGCCTTCCGCTCCCGGTCCAAGCGATCAGCTGGTTCGGCATGTTCTGCAGCCAGTCGTCGAAGGCGAAGATCACCGGGAAGCGCCAGAGACGCCTGCCGTTCCCATCGCCACGATCCTCGCCATACAGGTCGAGGATCTCCCGCGCGACATCCGGGTTCGAAAAATCCGATCCACGGCACGTGAAGTACGGCGTGTTCTTGGGAACCAGTGCATTGCGAAGGCTCGTCTTGCGTTCGATCTCCGCGCCGATGGCCTCGAACGACTTACCCTGCGCGAGCAAGGCGTCGTGAATCTTGACCGCCTGCTCGTTCTCACGTGCCTTGCGCGTCAGGACCTTGATGCCAGGCCGGATCTTACCAATGATCGGCGGCCGGGATGGACGTTCGTCTAAGATGCTTCGGCAGTGCCCGAAGTCGTTGTAGGTAATGGGGGATTGCATGCTGCTCTCCTGTCGAGGTATCGAACGACGTTCGCATGGATCGACGCAGCATGCTCCCGGAGGCGCAGAGCTACATCGGCCCCGCGCTGGGTCGCTACTTGGGAAAGGAAGGCCGCGCGAGCGGCTTCCGGAAGGCTGGCGACATGTGCCGCCTCACAAAGACTGCGCCATGCGTTTGGCATTTCGACATAGTCGACGCGCCGGCGCTGAAGCGTTGCCGCGATGGCGGCGGAAATCTCGGAGTTCTGGTGCATGATATCTCCCGAATGCGAGGCCTCTCACAAACAAAAAAGCTCGCTCCGGTAACGCCGGTAGCGAGCTGTTTGTCGAGAAACCTGCAGCCACGCCCCTTCCGGGGGCGTGGCTTACAGGGAGCGGCGCGCGAATGCGCACTGCTCATGCTTGGGACGTAAAGTCGCCCCGTGCAGCATGTTCACGCTGCACAACAACCCATTTGCGAACCCACAGGTTCGGCCGCAGGTTCACGGATCAGCCAACGACGGCCGGTCTGCCTAGGAGGGGCCTTGAGAGAGACGCCACATGGTCCCAGGCTCGAACGGTGTCACGCGTGCACTCATAGGAGGCACAGACGTAGACGCGTTTTACAAGCTGACGATGGGAAGTGCTCGGCGAAAGCACTTATCAAGAGAGGATTCCACACCAGTAGCCAACTGGTCGGAGCATGCGCGAGGCACGGCTTGGTACAAAGGGATGGACTCGCCAGGAGTCAGAGTCGATGCGTCGGTGACGCAGGGTGTGAGTGAATTCTGTCACACGATCTCGATTGTGGATTACCGAAAGCTCGCAAATTTCGTATAGCTTTCGTTAAAAATTGCTGTCAGTTCTTGTCCGACAATTGCTCGCGAGAGAGAACGCGGAAACCTGGACATGCTTGAAGACCCAATAGCGGTTAGATCGGAATCCGAAAGGGATCACGACGTCGATGGAAGAGGATCAGGTCAAGTCGCCGGCGATGCCCCGCCGAAGGACGGTGGCCTGCGGACGATCGAACGTTTCAATAGTGATGATCGGATCGCCAGAATTGTCCCTGATACTGCGGCCGGTGCGACCGCGACGTATTACTCTACGTTCGCGCGCGATTTCCTTGATGCCAACTTCTATTACTGCTCGGCAAAGTTCAGCGTCGGCCGCGGCGGAAAGGTCAAAGCACTCGACCTCGCGTTTCGGGAGGCAGAAGACTGGTTCGAGTCGAGTCTGGCCGATTGGGAAGTGCGAAATCAGATCCAATTTGCTGTGGCTTCGCGCGAGATCCCGGTAAAGATCACGCATCCGCTCGCAGGACGTCTTCTTCGATTGATCCGCCAGTACGACAGACTGTTTTCCATTTCTCTATTTTGTAGCGCGGCAAGATCCGTGTCCGGCACCGAGCGTGAGCAGGTTCTCAGTGCCGCCGCTCGGCAAATCTCTCGGATTCACCGCCTATGCATCCCCGATAACGACAAGTACGCGCCGGACGGCTCTCGTCTGCCGACTCCGACCAATCCCGATACCACGGAAAAGACAGCATGAAGCTCCGCGAGATTGAACAGATGCACCAGCAGTATGCAAGACCCGCGATCACGATCGATATCCCTGCTGAGGACTCAAAAGGACTGTGGCCAGTCGCCGGCCCCGCTCGCTTGTCCGATCGGGAAGGCATCCAGAAGAGCAAGCTCGAACAATACATTCGAGTCGCTGCCCTTCTTGCTGTCGGCGCCGGGATTGCTCTCTTCGGTGGTCGTTTAGTCGCTATGGCTACCAAGTCCGCCGCGGCGCCCGTTACGACCGTGGCGCCCACCCCATCCCCGGACGAAACCAAGGCGGTGGCACCGGCAGCAACGCCGAGCACGTCGGAACAGTGGCCAACTGCTACAGCCGAACCGGCAGCTATCCAGCCTCCGGCGCAACCGGTTGGTACTGCACGTGATACCGAGTCCAAGTCGGCCGCGAGTGAAGTCGGTATCGTCGGCAAGCCGGCCGCGGTCACACCGACGAAAAGCACTTCGTCCGTACCCTCCAGTCCAGCCAGGCCCAGCTCGAGGCCGGAGAAGGTCGGCCCCCCCCCCGCAGAGATCAAACTTTTCTGAGAACCTACATGGACAACACACCGAATTTCAGCCTAATCCAGGCTGGACTGTGCATTCACGGGGATCTCGTGAGCGACCACGGCATCACCTGCATGGGGATCATCGATGGTGACGTGTCGTCGTCGAGCGGGCTTGTTCACATAGCACGGGGCGCGGTGATTCGGGGCAGCGTCGAAGGAGAGCATGTGGTAGTCGATGGTGTCGTCGAAGGCGAAGTGAAAGCGCGCACTTCGCTGTTGGTCAACGGGCGCGTAATGGCGAGGATCTTCTACGGCGGTACGATTCGCCTTGGGATCGAGGCTGACTTGGAAGGTACAACGATCTCCCGGGTTCCCTCGGTCGCCTACGCTGGGCCACCGACTGCAGCCGTCGAGTCATAGACGAAGGTTCAATATCACGATATCGAGTTGCTCCCGGAAAGCTCACATTTCGGTATCGCCTTTCGTGCGTGGCCGCGACCACATTGTCGGTCGAGCCCCTATGCCCCACCCCTCACGATTCCTTCGAGACTGCCAGAGACCTGAGCCTCTGAACAAAAAAGAGCCCGACAGGACGTCGGGCTTTTTTTCAGGTTAGCTCTCGTAGTGAGAATATCTCGGCCTGGCTGAACACACCTGGCATGGTGATCCATGGATAGACTCGGCCCACGTCCTGGTCGACGAAGGATATGTACGGGAAGCCGTCGTCGAGCAAGCAGCGGAATACGCGGCGCTTGCCGTCGGCGTCACGGATCTCGTAGGTCGCACCGTGGCGCAACTCGAATACCGTGGTACCCAGACGATATCTCGCCGAGCTTGGGGGGCCGGCAAGACTTCGAGAGTCCATCCACATATCGTAGCTTGGAGCTGCGGCCCCACCAGAGTAGGACTCACAGTCAGACAGCCACGTCAAGTAGAGCAGGGAAAACCGCTCCTTTGGAAAATCTTGCAGGTCGATCGGTCGATCTGGCATGAGTCGCTCCGCGACCCGCTGCTTGGCGAGATGCCCCAGATCCCCATTTGCCTTCCGGTACTCCAGAGATGTGCGAACGTGCACCAGCAGTTGATGAAGCAGCCACCCTAGGCAGCCGATGAAAGTGGGGTTAGTCGTCATAGCAACGGGGGAAAAAAAACCCCGGACTCAGCCGGGGATAGATACGGATCGCCTCAACACACCAATGCAACGGCGCTAAGGCGGTCAGACTTAAGGGCTCAACAGCCCGAGGAGTTGATGGTGGGCACTAGTTCATGCGTCCACCAGCTCAATTGCACTGTTCCACGCCAGCTGCTTCAGGTAGGCGCCTGCACCGAACCAGGCGGCGTCGAGCCGATGGCCTGGCGTGCGAGTGCGACGATGGTGGTCGACGTACTCGGTAACGCTGTTCACCAGGCCCCACGCCGTGCCATCCGACGAGCGCATGGTCGAGCCCTTACCGGCACCGTTGAAGAGCTCCAGGACCGATTTCATGGCCCGGTCGTTGGTCACGAGCGCGCTGCTGCCCGCGGACTGCGTCGCCGGATAGCTCAGCACACGTTGGAAGAACCGCTCGACCTCCGCACTGCTGACCTCGCGGCTGGCCAACGCTTCCATTCGAACCTTGAAGGCTTCCCATGAGGAGGTGGCAATGCCGAGTTGGTCTTTCACCGCACGTGCATCGAATTGGCTGCGATGGGGCACCTTTACCGCCCCGCGGCCGTTGCCCAGCGCAATCTGCAGGGTGTTGTTGCAGACCACGCGAACAGACGTGAATTGCGCCGTGGTGGCCAGCGACCCGTCGCATGCGGTAGCGAGCAGCAGGTAGCCTTTGACCTCGTCGCCGCCGGCGAGCGCAGCGCTCTGCCCGGTACGGGCGAGCGCCCAGAGCTTGCGCCCTTCCTTGAGCACGCCTGCTGTCTCGAGCTGGTAGCCGCCCATCTCCGTTAAGTCACGGTAAAACTCGAGAATCTCGGCCGGCTGGACCACCTGGTAGCGCTTCGACACCACCGACAGCGGCACCTTGGTATCCGAGCGATACAACACCTTCTGCCGGTCGAACGCCTTCAGCGTATCGAGTTCGTCGGTCTCGGAGCGAAAGCGTACCTTGGACTCCTCAATGCGCCAGTTCATGCCGGCGTGCTCCGCCCAGACTTCGAGCGGTTGATTCGGTTCGAGACGTTGGCCCAGCCCGTGCCAAGGGGTGGCGTTCACGTAAGCCATCGATTCAACGAGATGCATATGATTCTCCTTCGGGAAAAGTGGAGGCGCGGCGCGGACTGGGTCCGGTCGCGGGGAAAAGCTTTTTGGTGAGGATGGAAGCCGCGGAACTGACGTCTGCGGATAGATGACGCGACGCAATGCCGCAGGAAGGGCAAGCCCGCTAGAAGCAGCGAAGGTAGAGCTAGGGGAGCATGTTGGTCATGGGTGAGAACAGCTAACCCACGAAGGCCGTCCCAACCAGGGAGCGGGCCCTGGCGGGAGGATCAAGAGATGGCCGGCTGGTGCCGGCACGGGGTCGATGCGTCGAGGACGCGGATAAAAATGTGTTTGGACTGACGCTGCTCAGTGCAAACACATCTCAGGAAGGAAGCGTAAGGCCTGGCAAACTTTGTTGGGCGGTGAAAGCTCGCGATTTCGTCGTGTGTATTGAAGAAATGCCCCCAGCCGCAAGGCCGGGGGACAAGCATCAAGCCGCGAAGATTTCCGGCTGCGCCAGTTGCTCAAGGCGCGCGCGAGCATAGGCCAGCGTACCGTCCTTCGCACGAAGCCGGCGCGAGACGCGCTTTCCCGGGTTCTGGAAGCGATACTCACGGGCGTTGCCGCGGGCCATGTCAACGATCTCGGAGAACCCCTCCGCAATGCAAAACTCCACGTATTCACGGCCGTTCATGGTCCGCCCGCCTTCAATACGCCATTGGGAAGCTTCCGCCTGCTCACGGACTCTGTCGAAGTCGCTGGCAGCGCGGCGTTGCGCACGCTCAGCGGATGTCTCCGCTTCCCAGCGCTCCTGCTCCGCTTCGGAGAAATCGCACATGGCGAAGATTCGGCGCCGGCGGACAGCCGCGGTGCATTGCAGCAGGTCCACGCCGATCACGTCGCGGATCGCCCGCTTCGACTGGGCGTTCAGGTCTTTCGGACCATCGAGGATCTCGAGGAGCGTGGCGACGTTGCGCTGCAGGACGGCCAGCGCGACCCGGTTCGACCACTCGTAGCCGGCGCTGGCGCGCTCGACGACCGCTGCCCGCGCCTGGTAGTCGAACTCGCGCTGAGTGATCTTGAACGCCTCGCGCTCTGCTCGCGCGCGCGACATCCATACCTCGAACCGACGCTGCGTCGTCTCGTGGTGGATGCGAGCCGCCAGATCCGTTGCCGGCTTGGCTGAATCGCCTTGCGGAAGGCGCAATGCCGACGGCATGCGCGGAGGCAAGATTCCCGCCTCGAACAGGGCATCGTCGACGTGGATATAGGTGCAATCGTCCGGGAGCCGCCGCATGATGCCGACCAGCCTGCCCGCGTTGGCCGCCGTTATAGCCAGCTTCTCGATGTGCATCACGTTGCAGAGTTGCCGTAACTTCTCTTCGGGGAGTGCGCCACGGAGGGCTGGCACATCGATGAGCGCCCGCATCCATTGCAGACCGAAGCGACCGAATGACGAATCATCGCGATAGGCATTGATGACGCACTCGCGCACTTTGTCACCACGCAACAGCGCGTAGGCGATGTGCACTTCGTGCCTGGCATTGGGGCCCTGGTTCCGGCTGTATGCAGGGCCGTTGACGCCATAGCCAAAGCGATTGTGAAATTCGCCATGCACGTACGCTGCGATATCGAAGGGCCCTTGCTCCTCGAAAAGGTCGGCGGCCTGAAACAGCGGGCCTGCCTCGCCCCGCGACATGTCGATGGCCTCTTCGGGGAAGTAGCCAAGACGACCTGCCGCGACGACCGCGCCCCACGACGCGCGACTCATCTCGTGAGGACGGCGCACGCCGCCGTTCACGCGAACAATGAACTGGTCGACCTCGTCGATCATCATGCTAAGAATGGATCTCGCGGTGCCAGACGGCCGGACACCGAACCGCCCCTCTTTGAGTTGCACCACGGGGATTTCGCCGCGCTCGATGTGACGGACGGCGATCTGGTCGAGTTGGATGGGCGCGCGCGGTGTGCGCTCGCGATTGAGGTACTCGAGCACGCCGGCGAGCGTCGTGCACGGATCAGCACGGTCGGTGCCGATATGAATGAGGTACATGCTGGTGCTCCGAAATGGGAGCACGCCCCACCCGGGACGTGCCCCGGATGGGTGGTGGAGAAAGATCAGGTGTGGGCCGGTTGGCATTGCTGGCGGCGCTGAGGTACGAACGACCGTGCAGTAGCCAGCGATGCCAGCAGTTCAGGGCATGCGATGCGCCACAGGGCACCGCGGCCGTAGCCGACCTCGGTCCAGCGGCCGGTTTCGACGAATTTGCCGCTGTCGAGGAAGGCCTGTTTCAGGTCAGCCGGCAGGTTCCAGTCCGCCGCCACCAGGATCTCGTCATCAGCCAGGTCGGCAGACGGCAGGTTCACGGTAAGAGCGCCGTAAGGCATGCCGTCATCCGCGCACTTGAGCGTGATGGCCGCGCGCAGGTTGGACTGGTAGAGACTGACGTGCATGTGCACACCGGCCGGGTAGCTGGCCAAGCCTGCACCGTAGACCATTTTGTTCATGGGGAAAGCTCCTGTTGGATGGAGCCGCCCCATCGGGACGGCACCCGAATGGGGACACAAAAAAAAACGCACCCCGAGGGGTGCGTTCATGGATGCTGTCGGCGCAAACACGCCGACGGTGAATCAGGGACGGTCAGTCCTTGTGGTAATTCCGACCGCGCTCGTTGATCCACAGGAAGTAGGCGCCCAGAACGAGCGAACCCACGAATACGATGAGGCCAGTCATTGCCGTTCTCCTTGTGAAAGTACTGCGCCGATGCAAAATAATACAACGGCTCCGGCGAAGAGCAGTGTTGCATTCGCGATTTCCCCCGACGCCCAGGCTGCGTGCCCTGACGTATAGGTGATTGCGCCCACCAGAGAAGCCGCACTTAACGTGTGAAGGAAGCGGCCATACTGCAGCCTCTGGTCCTTCGACGGGTTAAAAAGTGCGTTATAAATACCTTTTGACCAGCCCCGACGCTGAACACTTGCGCGATCCACCCGATACGAAGCCTGGCTGGATCGAACCAACGGGTACTGGTATCCATTGTCGATCAGCAACAGCACGTAGCGGTCGCCCTGGTCGATCGCATCGTCACGGATATCAAGAACCCGAGTTGGCAGCGTCACCGTGTTCGAGTCGCGGTCGTAGTGCACCGCGCACGTCAGCTCGTCGCCGTTAGTGGTCTTCAACACCACCTTTGCAAGGGCGGTCATCGCTAGCTCCTACGACCGGCCACAACACGCAGGGCCCCAAGCAGGCTCGCGTAGCCTTCCTTCGAGCCGAAGCTCTCTAGGCTGACGGCGTTGTCGCGGCCACCGGTATGGTCCTGGCGGCCACGGCACGTGCGGAACGACATCAGCGCCGTCGACCGTGCAGTGGAATGCTCAATCTGTACGCAAAGAGAAACGGACTGGAGCGTGAAGACCTCCGCCTGGTGGTGGGGCCGCCGGCGGGCCAGGATCGTGTAGTCGCGTTGACGCAATGCCAGATCTCCGGCGACGCGGCGCAGCACGCGGCAGGCATCCTTCCGGAGGACCTGACAGGCGGCAGGGTTCGAGGGAATGTGAGGTTGGATAAGGGATTTGGGAAGTTTCATGGGGAGTCCAAATGGAACCGGGACACCCCTTCCCAACGGGACGAGTGTCCCGCGATGGGTTGTGGCTGGTATGGACCAGCCGGGTTTCGATGCGTCTGCGACGCGATCAAAAGCGTTTGCCGAACCGTCAGCGGTTGGGCAAGCCCTCTTGGGCTTGTAGGAGTTGGCCGGGAATCAGGCGATATCGAGCATGGTTGAGATTGCACAGGCAACGGCCCAGGCTTGCTTCGACGAGAGCGTCTTGGCCTTCAGCAGCTTCTGAGCGCTTGTTGCCAGACTGGGGACTTTGCCCAAGTGACAGATCCAGTCAATGTAGACATGCCAGCCCTCGGACCAACCTCGGTGGACCGATACCGCCAGCCGATCACGCGCCGGGACGGTCGGCCACAGTCTGCTGCACAAGGGACCAAATGTCGCCTCATTCGGGTCGTCCAGGAAATTGGCAGGAATGAGCCATTCGGGTTCGATTTCGGTGCCGCGCAACTGGCGATTGATCTCGCTGGCGACCTGTTCGATCGTCATGTGGTCGGTGGCGATGGGGGCGAAGGTGGGCTTACCCTCGACTGTCAGGGTCATGATGAGCTCCGTGTCCGCGAAGGCCCCCACGCGGAGGGCCCGCGCGGGGGATGTGAATGGGATGGGGACCGATTGGCCCAATCAACGCGTGAGACGATAGCCGCCGCTGGCAGACACGAGGAACAGCTGCTCTCCGGGGACGAACTGCTGGTCTGCATCTTGCGTCACGACAACCTGGCGGCCACTGTCCGTACGGACAATGACCTCCACGCCCGCGCGACGAGACATGCGATCGGCGATGACTTGAACGAT
This sequence comes from Cupriavidus sp. WS, assembly GCF_000395345.1. Classification (NCBI taxonomy): domain Bacteria; kingdom Pseudomonadati; phylum Pseudomonadota; class Betaproteobacteria; order Burkholderiales; family Burkholderiaceae; genus Cupriavidus; species Cupriavidus sp. WS. Next base: position 14,805 of record NZ_AQPL01000049.1, read on the forward strand.
CGCGGCCGAGGCAGTGCCAGACAAGGCGCTGGCCACGTAGCGGCCGTTGCCGCTGCCGATGGCGCCAGCACCGAGCACCGCACCGATCAGCCCGCCGACGGCCCCGGGAATACCGGAGCTCGCCGACATAAAGCCGTCATTGCCAGTGATGGTCACACTGCGAACACGGAGCACGGTGACCGTCTCCGCGGAGCCGGTGCGCAGCGCTTCGCTGCCGCGATAGACGTTCGGAGACGTCTGCTGCGCGGCGCAGCCGGTGAAAACAAAGAAGCAGAGGGAAATCAGGAAGAAACGCTTGAACATGATGGCCTCGAAATGAAAATGGGCCAACATGCCCACGGGCAGGAAGGCCCGTGGTGGGAGGAAAACAGATGTCCGGCTAAAAAGTCGGAAAGGTCGATGCGTCTCAGACGCGATAGGTCTGGTTATTCTAACAGTCCATTTTCTGTTTGTGGGACCAATGTTCAGTCGGACAGCACTGAGGTCAGATCTCGCTGTTTGCCGCGGCGGGCTCGCCGGCCTCTGCAAGCTGCCAGCACCAACTGTCGCCGATCAGATACAAGTCCACAGCCCGGCCGTCGATAACGCGCGCGACCTGCGGACACCACAGCTGGTCCTCCCCATCCTCCATGCGAAAGACCTGGGCAACCTCGTCGAAAGCCAAACTCGGCATGGCAGCACATAGCGCCATCCCGTCTTCGAGAGAGAACAGCGGAACAGGGAACCCGTTCCAGAGTGCCCCATCCCAGTATGCGCCAATCGCGAAGTCGTCCGGCAGCCAGTCTCCGGTCACGTAGACACGACGGAATACCAGCTCGGTACCACTGCGGGTGGGCGAAATTTGCATGTCAGACTCCTAGTGGGAGTGCTGGAGCAGACGCCCGCCGGGCGACCTGCCCCAGCGGGTGGAAAATTCGAGTGATGCGATGCCAGAGATGCGGTGCGTCCAAGCCGTAGCGTGTCAACCCTTCTTGGTGCGCTTGCGCGGCGCGGGCACGTAGGGCTTGTAACCAAACCGTTCCCAAGCTGCGAGGTCGATTGGCAGCGAGCTGTTACGCCCCGTCTCGAGGTTCACGAATACGCCCGAATACTTCAACGTCCCTGTGCGGAACAACGTCCATAGCAGGTTGAATGCCTGCACCGAAATCGCCTGGTTGATGACCAGCGACTGCTTGCGCAGCGCGTCCGCCATCGAGCAGGACGGGGCGGTATCGGCCCTGTCTCCGGCCGGGTCAATGAGGTCTGGAAAGAGATCACCGACGTGAGGCAGCCGGTAAGCAATCCTCTTGCCAACCTGTCCCAGTACAACCTGGCCTCGGTCCGTCTCGTTGCCACAGTCGAGGTAATAGCCGTTGCGTCCGTTCACCATGCCGCTGAGGACCGATTTGCGAGCACGGCGCGTATCGACGCACCCGATCACCAGGTCATGATGGAATCGGGTGCGACTATCCACACGGCAGGTCTGCGCTTCCCAGCGCGTACCCATCAACATATTGAGGCGACTTACCAGCAACGTCGCCTTGTACTGTCCGACGTCGCAGGGGTAGAAGCCCTGCCGCCCCACGTTCGTCTCGCTGACCGTGTCGTCATCGAATACAGTGCATTCGATACCACCAGGGTGCCCGAGCTCCACCATCGCGTGGTGCAGCCGCGCCAGACTGGGCAGCAGCGCACTGCCTGTCCCCCCGGCGCCGACAACCGCAACTGACCAAGCGCGCGTGGTCATCTCCGTCGGAATCGTGTGAGTCACCGTCATACTGCAGGCTCCTCGCGACGCGCAGCACGGTACCATTCAGCCGGTATCCGCTCCACTTCCTCCAGAATGCCCTTGGCGCATAGTCGCAACGCCATAGAAGGCGTCGCTGCGGTGCAATTGCCGAGAACGAACGCGAACTTCACGTCGTATCGATCGTCCGCGTTGTCCGTGGTCGAGAAGAATGCCGGCAGCCGACCATGGGAGTGCAGATCCATCACGAGCGATTCTGCAGGTGCCAGCTTCGGACGCTCATAATCCAGGTGACCCGGGCCGTGGCTCAGGATCTTGACCGGCACAAGGCTGAAGCGCGTGCCCTCGCTGTTCCAGACGATCCAGGCACCGACCTCGTTCGGCATCGCATCGGCAGCAAGCTTTGCGAAGTCGCCGACCAGATCGGCAGGGATGCGCCCGCAGAGCAAGTCCGTGGTCTCCTCGACGGCTCCGTAAGGAACATCCGTTGGCACGCGATACTCTGCAATGCGACGCACGATCCGGATCCATGGTCGACGTGCTTCCAAGAAGATGCCATTGGCTGCGGCGATCAGCCGTTCGCCGTTCGCCTCCAAGGGCGACAACTCGGCGAAGCGCGGTGCCATCACAGTCGGAAGAGATTGCTGCAAGGTACGATCCATCGGGTGCATAGGTCAGCCTCCTTTCGCACCTGCGAGCAACTGCCCCAGCGTACGATTCATGGGAACAAGGACTTCCTTCGGATAGCTCTGAAATCGGCCATCGAGCATGTCGCGCCAGAAGGCATAAACACCGTTTTCGTATGCGACACGTTGACGGCCGTGGTTGGGGTGGGTGAATGCGGAACTGAAAAACGCCCGTTCCCATCCCTCGACGGAGGCCACGTCAACCTGTTTCGGGACATGTGCCGAACCAATGCAGATACTCCCATCGTCCCACGTGTTGAAGTAAGGCGGCTCGTACAGCGCCGTCTCCGGCGTCGGCCGCATGTCCTCGGCCACGGCAAACACCGAGAAGCCATTCCATGCGGCGCGGAAGACAAGCCCCGGATGCGGAACAACCGCGGACCGATTGCCGAGTTCCGCGCAGTCCATGAACACCCGCCGGTTCGCCGGAGCGCACCACCAGGTGATCGCGTCCTGATTCACCGACAGAATCGTCGGCGGCAGGAACTCCCCCTTAGGCAATGCGTTCTCAGCGACCTGCTTCAGTGCATGAAGCAAGGCGCGACGATTGAGCGGCACGGCCACATCCAGCATCGGCCGGCCCGTCGCCGGGTCAGCTTTGATGCTGTGAGCGGTCGCATAGGTAAAAGTCCCACGCTCCGGCCCATAAAGCACGATGGCTCCTTTCGGAGCCACTTCGTGGGTTCGTGATGCAGAAACAAAGGTGCTCAAGATTGGCTCCTAATCAGATATCAAAGTGAGTAGATGATCCAGCCGTCCGATAACTTCCAGCGCTTGCGACCACTGCCGAAACTGCGACTGAATCGCTTTCGGCGTACCTGCAATGGGCACATAGGCTTGGTAAGCGGTGAACTCGCCAGACTGACTGGCCATCTCATAATGGTCATCCAGTAGCTCGCCCACGTAGTCGTCGTCGCGGGTATAGAGGATCGTTGCGGCACTGTAGGCTGGGTCAGCCCAAATGCCTTCGATCAGAGGCCCTTTCGGCGTCCCGCGCATCGCGACTCTCAGGTCGAGGATCGCGATGCAGAGCTTGCGCACGTCGCCCTTGGTCTTCGCAGCCACAATTCGAAGCGCCGTATCGCTCATTGGCCGCCAGCGCTTTGCCCGCTTCTGACGAAGCCACCACGGCAGTACATCGTCCGGCGCCATGCTCGCCCTCACCGCGGACGGCAGGTGCCGGGCGATCGTCTCAGTGTCACCTTCATAGTGACATTCAAGATATTCGCGCGCCGTCTCATCATCGGCAGTGGGGTCGTACTCCCACCACCAGCGAGCGTACATGTCAAGAAGCTCGTCTGGCGTGCGCAGATAGAGTGTCTTCCCAGCGGCTTCGTCGATGACTGACATCGCCGTCGGCAAGAGATCCTTGTGCGTCGCGCGCAAGGCTTCGGCACGCGTGGTCCCGATTGCAAAGTAGCTATTCTCCGGCAATTCGATCGCGAGATAGAGGTCGTCGGTGAAGACATCCACCTCGTCACGATAGGACAGCGAATCACAAGCGCTACTGCGATCGAACAGATCGACGTTGAACGTCATCCGTTGACAGTGCGGCATCCTGCGCTTGAACCAGGCGAACAGCGCCTGTGCAAAGGCATCGCCCGCATTGCGCGCGTCCTTGACATCGGCCGCGCGGAGAGGACCGCACTCGAAATGCAACCGTGCGAGCGCAGAATAGTCCGCGTCCTGAGGAAACACGACCGTCCCAGAGGACGGGACTGAAGCCTTCAGCGAAGGCAGGGTCAGAACAGCATGGGCAGCGCAGCGTTCGGCACGATCAGGGTGTCTGTTTGACGACCACTCCTCCCCTTGAATTGCGAGCTCCGCATCAACTGGTCGAGGATCGAACAGCATGCTTCCATCTCCTTGTCGGAAGAAAAAACCGCCCTTTCGGGCGGCGAGTTTTTGGCAAGGGACTCGACGGGTTCCGCCAATGCCCTCATCAGATCACGATGACGCATGGTCACCCCTTGGCGCCGGCGGCGCGGACAAACTCGTAACGGCCGACGTCTCCCTCAACCACCACGCCCTCGACAGCGGCTGTCGTGAGCTCGGGATACTGCGCCGTGTACATATCGCGCACCTGGTCGGGTGTGAAATCCGCCCCAGGATCTGGCAGCATCACGCCGTTGTAGACGAACTTGCGAGTGAGCTTCTTGACTTCGATCGCCATGACACCTCCTTACAGCAAGCTGGCCAGGTCAGTACCAGACGACCCGGCCTGTACGGGGGCGGGCGCCGACGAGACATCGGAATCACGGTCTTCACCGTCATCCGAATCGTCATCATCCGCGTTGCTGCCCTGGGCTGATGACGCGCTCGGTTTTGCAATCGCCTTGGTCGCCTTCGCCGACTGCGAAGCCTTGGCGGCGTCGAGAATCAGACTGGTGGCCTCGGCTTGCTCAGTCAACGACCGATGCGACTCGGTGACGGCCCGGACAGCCGCGGCGAAACCCTCGTCAAGCTCGACCGGTGTTGCCTTGAGCGCCAGTGGCGTCGTGAGCGCACCGTCGATTGCCGTCTTCGCGACCGGTGCAACGACGACACTCATCTCGTCGCCGACCATCGTCAGCGTGAGAACCAACTTATCGCTCGCGCGAACGAGCGGAACCAGTTCCTGGAACATAGGTGAATCCTTTTGGGGAATGTATAAGGGAATACCGAGGCGCGGAACGCGCCCGGATGGATCAGTAGCAAAGAACCTTGGGGATCTTGCCGTTGTAGTCGAAGCCGTCGACCGCCACGAGGCCGTCGATCACTTCGGACTTGGACTTGTTGAACAGCTTGCCGAAGCCATCGCCGAGCACCTTGCGGATGCCCATCTCGTCGGCCAGCACCTTCATCTCCGACTTCGTGAGCAACTCCAGGAAATCTTTCGACTTCTGGAGATTCCAGTGCTGTCGCAGATCGAGCTGGTGGTACTTGCAAAGGCTCCTGAGATTGTCGATGTCCATACCATCAATGGCCGCGACCGCCATGCCGACGGTCAGCATCTGTCGCCTCTCCTGCGCGACATCTGCTACGACGCCGAGGTTCTTCGCGAGGTCCGTTGCCGGCTTCTCATCGACGACCTTCTCGAAGATCTTCCCGAAATGGTCCGCCGTGATATTGCGGGCCAGACCGGTCATCGCAGCAGCCAGCAGGTAGTGATTCGCCACATCCGGTTTGGAGCCGACCTCACGCCTCAAGGCTTTGCGCCAGAGGGCATAGCGGTAGGACTTCACACGCTCAGATTCGCTAATCGATGTGACCGGCTTCTCAGCCGGGCCAGAGGCTTTCTCATCTTTGCCGGCGGGAGCCGATTTGCCCGCCTTCGGCGGTTTGGCCGCTGCTGCCTGCGCATCCTTCTCCGCCTTCAGACGCGCTGCCACCATCTTCTGGTTGCAAACGGTATCGAAGCACTGGCCACTGAACACGCGGCCGAGAGAATCTGGCAGGCCGCTGACCGCGGCGCCGAACTTGTTGCAGGCATGACAGGCCTTTGCCTGCGCCTCGCCGACGCCCGTAGCGCCCTCCACCACCAGCTGCACTCGGGTATGGTTGTCGCCCGCGCGAACGATCCGCACCACTGGATACTCGTCCTTGAGACCGTATGCGATGCCCTCGAGCGTCTTGTCGGTCTTTTCGGTATAGCAGGTGCGATTGGTGCAATTGCCGGTGGCGATCGCCTCGGCAAACATCTCCGTTTGCAACGAAGAGTTATGCGGGCAGGCCGCGCAATCCATCTTGTCGAAGATGGCCCTGTCGAGATTGCACGCGGCGCTCTCGATGGTTTTCTTCAACTCGGCGACCGTCTTCTTCTCCGTAATGATCACGGGAAGCAGCTTGTCCTGGCTGGCCTTGGCCAGCGTAGCAAGCAGTTCGGCGTGGCCGAGCTGGATCTTGCGTTCGTTGAGCGCTTCCAGCACCGGCGGGCTGCAGTTCATGAGCGCCAAGCGCTTGTCGAGGGTGGAACGCGACCAGCCCAGCCTGCGTGCAGCTTCGTCTCGATCGCCTTGGGCGATGCCAACGATCCTTGCCGCGGCGATCGCCTCCTCCGACGGTGCCATGTCGGCCCGTTGGATGTTCTCGATGAGGGCCAGCGCGTCCGCTTCGTCGTCAGTCAACTCCCTGATCGTCACCGGCATGTCGTAATCGGCACCGTGCGCCTCCATCGCGCCGCGGTATCGATACTCACCGGCTACCAGCTCAAAGTCGGCATCATGATCGTCGACAGGGCGGACGAGCACCGGCTGAATGACACCGTGAACCTTGATGGACGCGGTGCGCTCCGCCAACTGCACGGGGTCGAAATATTGGCGGGGGTTACGGCCGCGACGGATACGGCCCAGCTTTACGGTGGTTTGCATTTTTGGGTTCTCGCAAGGAAATGGGAACCCGTGCCGCATCGGGAACATGGTTCCCGATGGGATGAAGAGGATTGCAGCGCGTCAGGCGAGCCGACGGCGGCGGTACAGCAAAAGCTTTGGCACCAAAAGGGCCGGGGTCGATGCGTCTCAGACGCGGTAGTTGGCAAGAGAATACTGTAAAGAGTGGCTTCGACGCAAGAGATGTGAACGACCGTTCCAAGGCCGTACCGGGACGGAAAAATCGCAGCCCGCTCAGCCCTCATCTGCTATCGGCACGGACAGTCTATGCTGCGAGCCATCGTCGTCATTTACCGGACGCATTACGTAGCGATAGCTCATACCTCGAATGGCGGCGCCATTATTCCCCTCACTCACGAGCGCTTCTGCCAAGCGTTCGTCGGTGACGTCTGCACGAGCCAAGGTGCGGTCGCCGTTCGAGTCAACACGCCCGATGTGGTATCCGACGGTGCGCCCGGTAGATGTCACCCCGATCTCTTGCACCGAAGCATCCTGCACTTCTCGCTCGGCTAGAATGGTCGAACGAACTGCGTCGCGAAAATCAAACGGCGTAACACTCGGCGGCAGCAGCCCTTCAAGGATGATCCAGTCGCCGATGCGCTCGGCGAGCGCGTCTGCCGGGGCTGTCGAGTAGACAATATCGGATCGCATCAAGGCAGCCAAGACAGCCAGTTGTCCTCGGCGCGATAGGTTAAACCGTCGCGCCAAGGCATCACTGGCTTCCACAAGTCTGGGGTCAGTTTGGGCCATGGTCAGGCATCCTCGTATCCGGCTTTTCGGTACTGCCGGGCAACCAAGGCGTTTACCGATACCATCACCGCGAGGCCGGCGATCACCCCGATCATGCACGCGACCGTGTCCGAGAGCCCGAGCCGCCTTGCGCCAACTATCACTGCTAGTGCCGCTGGGCCCGCCAGAAGACTGCCACCGGTCGAAACATGCACCACCCGACTGTTCTTCCTGAACGACATACCCATCGTGTCTCCAAAAAAAATGGCCCTCCGAAGAGGGCCTGAGTCATCGTTGAGAGAGAGACCCGGTAGCGGGGACGCCACCGAGATCAATCGTAAATCGAGGAACTGGCGAGGAGATCGCCGAAAGCTCACCAATTTCTAGTAGCTTTCGGAATTCCTTCGCCGAACTCTAGAAGAGTGCGAGCTGGTCATCTGGCACGAACACCCTGAAGGCGATCGCCGGTGCCGAGACGAGCGCTCGAGGCTCGGACGCGACTCCAACCGTCCCGGGCTCGACCAAGGGGTATGCTGCCTCGTCGACCACGTCTTCCGATATATCGTCGGTCAGCATTGGAGCATCAGCTTCACCATCTTGCCGGTGCCGCCTCAGCTTGCGCCCCCAGCCGCCCAGGATGTGAGCCGGAGTAAACCAGCGACTCCAGGACTCACCCGTCAAGCCATTCCCGTGAATGACGATGCCCGGGATATGCAGCAACGCCATCTGCAGATAGGTCATGTGGACGCATCTCGGATCGATGTCGATACATGTGGCATGCATGGCCTGCTGATGGTTCAGCCCGGCGTCATGCAAAGCGTCAGCGCATGCGATTACCATGCCGCCAGCGCCGCAGGTCGGCTCGAGGAGGGTCACGAACCCATCACGCTCGACAAATGGCTTGCCATCACCGATCGTCATCCGGGCCATGGTTCGCGAGACCGAGTACGGAGTGAAGAACTGGCCCGTGCCGCTGTTGCCCAGATCCAGCATCATGAAAGTCTGGCCAAGGATGTCTCCCAGGCCGTCTCCGCTCGGCACCCAGGTCTGGACTCGCTCCTCGAACACCAGGGTCAGTGCGCCAAGCATCTCGGGAAAGAGAGTCAGTTCGTCACGACCGTATTTCTTCGCAACCGCGAGATAGCGCTCCTCTCGCTCCTCGAAGTGATGACGGTCGACAGCATTGCTGATCGCCAGTGCCGACATTTCGACGAAATCGGAAAACACTTCATGCATGGCATGGCGGCGTCCGACAACGTTGAACATGCCGAGCAGCGCCTTATGCGGCTCGCTCGCGTCTTGATACAGGCGGCGCTTGGCGGCTTTACTCATGCGCGCCCCGACGCAGAAACGGGTACGCTACCGAACCAAAATCATCAGCATCTGGCATGACCAGAATATCGTTGTACATGGTGGGTGTCTCGATGAATGATGGCGGAGACACCCTCGGCGGGATGGCTCCCGCCGGATAAAAAGAATTGGGTACGTCAGTGGGCGATCAGCCGCACCTGCAGCGGGAACGCTGCCAGGCCAACCGCCATCCACCACGCGACCGGATGATCCGGAAAGGCTGGTACCGGATCACGGTAGAAGGAAGGGATGTCGCCAAGATCCACCTCGCCGGCGCAGTAGCGCCGCCGGTAGTTGTCGGCGATCTCGCACCACATGAGCTCGGCGCGAGCGATGTGATCCCACATCGCAGGCAGGCGATCTTCGCTGAAGACCTGCGCACCCTCTCGATTCATGTACGCGACGACTTCGTGATACCGACCGAGTTCATGAGCAAAGCCCCGGCGAATGAACGACAGAACCGCCGGCGCATGGCTTCCGAAGATGCGCTGCAACTGGCGGATGTAGGCGGCAGACTCGCGGCGCGAGCGCACAGCGTAGTCGGGCTGACCGACTTGCGCAGAGTCCTCTTCGGCAGGCACCGGGCCGACCTCAATAGCGATGAATGTTTTGTGCATGGTGTTTCCTGGATGGACGGGAAAACACCCCCGCGGGATGTTTCCCGACGGGATAAAGTTGGGGCCATGCGAAGCCCAGAAGGGTTCGCACGGCAACATGGGCCGAGCCTAGCCTCTAGCAGGCCGGCGCGCTCGAAAGCTGATCGAACGCGGTCACGGCCCAGGCACTGACTGTCAACAGAACGATCGTCGCGCACGACGAAAGCTGAAACATCAGCAAAGGGATGCTGGGCGTGGTGAGAACGAAAAAGAGTGCCGCAAACAGAACAAGCACCACCACGGCGGTAGCGATTGCAGTCGGACGAGAGTCGAGCAGAGGTTCCACGATGGCTCCGAGAAATGGAGCCATGCCCAATGGGGACAAGGCCCCAATGGGTGAAAAAAGCAGATGACCGGCACGCCGGCGAAGTCGATGCGCAGAAGCGCGAGAAAGCGTGTGGATGTTACCGCGAAGGCACTGCTGTCGACAAGCCGGCCTTGCTCAATTTTCCGTTGCAGCGAGTCGGCCGGCTCTGCTCGCCGCACGCACCCGCGCGAGCACGGCCCACCGCCGTTGTTCAACCTCCTCCGGGTTCTCCAGTGAGGATGAGTCCGGCAGGGGACCATCGACGCACGCCCTATCGTCGTCTTCAAGCTTGCCCTGCTCCTTCAGTTTCCGCCGTTGCATCTTCGAGAGACCAAAGCTGTTTTCTGTGAGCGCGACGAAGTCCCACCGCTCGGGGATAGCTGCCTCGGAGAACCAGGCCTCGCCGATACCCGCGCCCACTACCGCGACCACGTCGTAGATGCTTCCTGCAGGCGACGGTATGGCCCGAACCTCGAAGCGGACATCCTCGGGCCGCGGGTGCCAAAAGAAGCGATCAAGGTAGCGTTTGAAGGTGAACGCCTCGATGGGGGCTACTTCCGGGTAGGCCGGATCACCGTGTGGCACGAACTCTCGCTCCGCCCTGGGTCGGATACCGAGCGAGACCTCACGAATGTTGGGCTGGGACATGTTTTCCTCGAAAGAAGGGCTAAATCATATAGCTTTCAAGCGAAAGTCCCGCTCAAACCCGCAGCAAAATGGTTCTCGGCCAACTTCGCGCCGGCGACCTTGACTTCACCATGGGGCCGGTATCGTGGTCTTAGACCATTCGACATCGCCGCCATCATGAGATTCCTCCGCACCGAGCGCTACGAGCCGCTCACGTTCAGCGCCCGCAAGCAGGCCGCGTTTGCACGCAAGCAGCAACGCGAGCGCAACCGTTATCCCCTCTTTACTGAGCACATTGCCGAGGAGCAGCACTCGCCCGAAGAGGAATTCGAGCGGCGCCGGCGCCAGTCCGAAATGTACGAGCAGCGCCTGCGCGACTTCACCGCGGGCGTTTGGCGCAGGGCACGCGCTCTGTACTTCGCCCAGCCGGAGGCAATCCGCGCTGCGATTCAATCGAAATGGCAGTCGTGGACTGGTCCAGCCAGCGCCGTCAACTTCTCCTACTGGGTCGACGAGCTGAGCGGCGAGCGCGCTCGCCGCTGCGCTCAAGCGGACGAGCGAACCACCGCCATTCGCCGACAGGTGCGCGCCTCGATGGGCTGCCAACCCGAGTTGGAGGTCACCCCATGAACCCCACCGAAGAGCAAGATGCCGTCGTAGAAGCGGTCAAAGCCGGTGGCCCTGTCAAGGTCAAAGCCTATGCCGGCGCCGGCAAGACCTCGACGCTGCGCCTGGCTGCCGAAGCCCGCGGCCGCGCGCGTGGGCTGTATCTGGCCTTCAACAAGGAGATCGCACAGGATGCCGCTCGCAAGTTCCCCTCGAACACGCGATGCCGCACGGTGCATTCACTCGCCTTCGGCGCGACCCGGGAAGAGATCACTCGGAAGCTCCGCAATCCCGTGGAGCCACCGTTTCAGCTTGCGATACGCTACGGCCTCAGCGCAATGCGCCTGCCCACCACGATCGGGAAGAACCTCGAGCTATCGGCAAGCAAAGTCGCCCGCATTGTCAAAGACGGCGTGGCGCGGTTCTGCCGGTCGGCCCAGGCCGATCCGCAAGCATGGCACATCCCCGTCGAGCCGGTCATTACGGAAGCCGCAGCCGAAGCGCTACGGGAGCAACTGCTGCCCTATGTGAACCGGCTGTGGGCCGAGAGTATCGATCCGACGGCCCATTCGGCCATCACCCATGATGTGTACTTGAAGCTCTGGGAGCGCAGCCGCCCAGCCATCGGCGCCGACTTCATCTTGTTCGACGAAGCGCAGGATGCTGACGGTCTCATGCTGTCCGTGTTGCGTGGCCAGCGTTCGCAGGTAGTTTATGTGGGCGACCCGTACCAACAGATCTATGAATGGCGTGGCGCGGTCAACGCCATGGACCACATCAAAGCACCTGAGTGCGCGCTGACGGAGTCATTCCGTTTCGGGCCCGCCATTGCGCAATTGGCCAGTCGGGTCCTGCACTTGATGGACGAGGAGACGCCGGTTCGCGGTCAGGACAGCTTGGCCTCGCGCGTGCTCCACCAGTCGGAACCAGCCCGGCACCGCGTCAACGCCATCCTCTGCCGCAAGAACGCCACCGTGCTGTCCCATCTAGCACAGGGCATCGCGCGAGGCGAGCGCGTCGCGATCCGCGCGAACATCGAGGAACTCAAGGCGTTCGCCGACGGCGCCGAGCAGCTGATGCGCGGCGAGCGCATCGGCTTCCCCGCCACCCTGGCACTCTTTGAGACTTGGGAAGACGTGCAGGAGTACGCTGAGTCGTTCGCCGGCCGCGACCTGCTACCGCTTGTCAAGCTGATCGACAACGAGGGAGTGGATTACCTACGCCTGATCCTGAGCCGTGTGTCTCCCGAGGCCGAAGCCGACTACCTGGTCTCCACAGTGCACCGGGCCAAAGGCCTCGAATGGGCTGGCGTCCGGCTCGCCGGCGACTTCCGGTTCAAGACGGACGACGAAGGCGACAAGACGATGGCGCCAGAAGAGATGCGCTTGCTCTACGTCGCAATGACCCGTGCAAAGTGCGAACTCGACATTTCCGAGATCCGCACTGACCTCTACACCATGTTCCGGGATGCCGGCGTATAGGAGGACTCCAGCATGACCAGCGTGCGCATCGGCGCCACCGAATACCCGCTCGAGGATGTTCAGGAGAACCCGGCAAAGTATGCCCGTGCCCTGGAGCGAGCCAAGACGATTCAGGGCTTTGCGGAGTGTGGTTGCAGCTTGCGCAGCCCTCGACCGAAGCTGGTGATCCGGCGTTACAGCGGCGCCTTCTTGCTCGCCCGCTGGCCGGAGCAGGCGCATTTGCATTCCCCCTCCTGTCGGTTCCATCAACGAACGGCGGGGTCGGAGAGCAAGGGCGCCGAGCTCGATGCATTCCGCCAGCGCGACGGGCATCATGACGTTCGGCTCGATCTCTCCTTGTTTGTGAGCGCCCGATCGCCGGCAAAGTCCTCGGTGGCCAGGACACCTTCGGCAGTCGCGCGGCCTCAACGACGCACAGCCGGCCTACTCGCGTTCCTCGAATATGCGTGGGAGGCGGCGGGCCTCAATGTCTGGCCTGGCCACGGCGGGCGCGGCTGGAATATCTGCTGGTCGCAGCTGACGACGGAGCTTGCCGACTGCAGGATCAACGGGAAGCCCGGTGACGCCTTGCTACACGTCATGGAACGGTGGGACCCCTCTCGCAAGACCGAGATCCTCGCAGAACTCGAAGCGTTCCGGGCACGGCTCAAACCCACGGCCGAGGCCAATCCGCGCGGCCTGGTCATCGGTGAGATCGAAGCGCACAAGCCGACCCAGTACGGCGGCATGCTGATTCTGCGCCAAAGCAAGCAAGCATATTTCGCGTCCGCCGCGCTATACGAACGCATCCTGCGATCCTATGCCCTGCCCCTCGCCGGCATCGGCAAACCGGATCAGCGCTGCGTCGCAATCCTCGCGGCCGAGCGATCGAAGTCCAACTACCTCACGGTGGTCGACGCGGCCGCCATGCTCACCAACCGGCAGTTCCTTCCCTGCGATTCGAGTCACGAGATCGCCATGGCAGACCACCTGATCGCCCAGCAGCGTGCCTTCCGCAAGCCGGTGCGACACCTCGGCCGCGCCGCGGTTCACCCCGACTTCGTGCTCACCGACACCAAGCCCGAGACGGTGATCGAGGTCCTCGGTATGACCGGAGACCCGAATTATGACGCACGGATGGAGGAGAAGCGCCGACACTACGCCAACGAGGTCATCCCCTACATCGAGTGGGATGCCAACGTCGATTATCTGCGGCTCCTCCGCTTGCCTCCGGCCAACAGCCGCGCCGAGCTCGACCTGTGACCGAGAAACGTGATTCCCTATTCGATGCCGCGCTCGAATTGATCCGCGCCCATCGCGCTGCGTCGGTTGCGCTACTCGAGCGCCGTCTGGGCGTGGACCGCTCTAGCGCCGAAGCGCTTCTGGTGCGTATCGCGAAGGAGACACCAGCGGTGGCCCAGCTCGCCGGCGGCCTATTCCTCTACCTGCCCGAGCAGCTGGCCGATGAGCTGCGGGCCCTGCGCACCTTCGCCGATGCCGTACTGACCGCTCTGCAGACCAACTCCATCGATCCGGCCCGCCTCCGTGCGGACGCCATCGCCGCCGGCCTCACCATCCCCAACCAGTTCGACGTTTAAGACCCTCACCGCCGCGCCGCCTGATCTGAACTCACCAGCGAGACATGACTTCCGTCGCGAACCGGTTGACTTTCCTCCCACTTACGTATGCTCGAAGACACGGCATTCGTGTGAGTGCCGGCTGCAATCTCTCCTCCCAAAGACCGCTATGACCGCCACAAGAACGCCTACCTCGGCACCGCCAACCAAAGCGTTATTGCTTCTATTCGCGCGCTGGATTACGCAGCAACCACCGCACCTCCCAGACCACGCATGCGGTGAATGTGTCCCGCTCGGCGAAACGGTTGTCCCGGGATTCCGATGCGCGGTACATGCGGCGCACGCTCTGTTGGCAGCCGCCGAATCGTCGCCAACAGGCGAGGCGTCGCGCTGGCTGCACGGCGCGTATGACGGTCCTCCACAGACTTCCGACTGCGCCGCGATGCTGGCCCGGATTGATTCCGCACTCGCGGGGCAATCGGCGCCGCGGGCCGGAGAGGATGTGCGGCTGGTAGCGTACCGCCCCTCCGATGCGGCAGTCAGGAAAGCATGCGATCTGCTCGACAAGATCAAGGGTGCTTACGGGCACTGGGGCGGCTGGTCTGCAACACCAAGCGCATGCGATGAGGCAATCAACTTGCTTCGCTACTCGGATGCCACCACCCCGCAGCCAGCAGCCCAGGCGGCGCCGGCCGTGCCGCTACTGGCGAAAGAGCACCAGGGCATGCGCGTGGACTACTCGAGCCTGCTCCAGCAGGCGGCCAACGCGCTGGTTCTCGGTGGCAAGGCGACCGGCCTGGCTGAGATGCTGCGGCAGCTTCAGGGCCACATGACAGAGCTGGGGTTGCGCTGGTATGCCAGCGACACGGCCGTGGTCGATGACTTCTGCCAGCTCTACTGCATCGGGAGAGACGCACGGGCCGCGCTCGCCACCCAAGGAGCAAGCCATGATGATTGATGGAAAGCCCCTCACGCTGTCTGGAGACGAGAACGTCCCAGACATGCCACTGACGAACTCCCAGGTGAACCACTTGCGACGGCTGCTCGCATGGATGCGCTGCGAATACATGCTCGATGAGGATATGCAGCGTGGCTTCTTGCGCGGAGCGCACAAAGCCGTTGCGGCCGGGCTGTCCTCACCAGAACGGGCATCGGAGATGCTGAACGCCAAGGCACAGGAAATTTGCGCAGTCCCGGCCTACATCCGCCAGGCCGTGAAGATGCTCACCAAGGCATTGCATGAGCATGAAAAGAAATCTGGAATTGTGGAGGTCGATCATGCTGGTTGATGGAAAAGAATGGCGGCTGGTGCCGGTCGAGCCGACCGACAAAATGGCGCATGCCGGCATAGCCGCGATCGGCACTCTTGGCACTTACCGCGCCATGATCGCCGCCGCTCCAACGCCGCCCGATGTTGCCAGGAGCGAGCCCGGGGCCAGCGCGCAACAGACGGGACTATGCAGGACGTGCAACGGAACCGGTGATGTAACCGATCTGAACGGCGAATGGTGCGGCTATTGTTGGTGTGGCGCTCGCCCTGCCGCCCTTGCGCCGAGTGAATCGCCTACGCCGGATTTCAAGTCTCTGATGAAATCGCTCCACCACGCTGACGATGGTGGCAAGGACTGCTGGGAGGCGTGCTCGGTGCGAGAGAAGGCGCTGATGATGAAGATCTTCAATGCCTTTTCGAGAACTCATTCCCGCCCACTGACGAACCCAGCTTACCGGAGCGGGGTCGATGAAGGCATGCGTCGTGCGAGCGCATCGCCTGCCGCGCTGACGGATGCTCAGGTGGAAGCGGCGGCGCGTTCGTTGTGCAAATTCGATGGCAACGACCCCAACGAAACGCAAGACCTATACACCCGCGATGACGGCACGAAGGTACATACACGGCGATGGGATAAACACTACGCACTCCGCGCACGCCTGGCATTGGAAGCGGCTCGGCTCACCGTATCGCCTGCCGCCCCGCAACCGAGCGCCAAGGCGCTGACGGATGAAGCGCTCATGCAGATTGCAGAGCAACACGGCTGGGTCATCAAGCAAACGGGCCGCGCAGAGTGGTTGGTGTGCAGCACCAACACGCCCGGCAACTTCCTAGCGCTCGCCCGCGCCCTCCTGGCCGCAGAGCAGCGCAGCGAGGACAAGCACCATGTAGGAGCGGCATGATGGGCTATCTCAATCCACTATTGCGCCTTCCAGCGGCGCGCAATCTGCTACGCCTGCCCCTGGAACAGCGCAAAGCAATGGCCCTGGTCCTGCGCCAACTTCGTGACCAGGCGAATACCGAGGCGGAGCAAGCCTGGCGCCGCCGCAAGGGGCCGATGGCGACCTACTGGCGCGGTGTGTCGACATACGCTCGGCACCTGGCACACGCATTGGAACAACCAACCAAGACAAAATCGTGAGCGAAAACTCCAACATCGAATGGTGCGACCACACATTCTCGCCATGGGAAGGCTGCCAGAAGGTCGGCCCAGGCTGCGACCACTGCTATGCTGAACGGCGTAACGCGCGCTTCGGGGGTGGGACCGCCCCGAACTGGGGGCCCGGGGCGCAACGGCGCCGGACCTCGGACGCCAACTGGCGCAAGCCGCTTCGCTGGAACGCCGCTCACGCCGCGTTCGCGGCGGTCCACGGCCGTCGACAGCGCGTGTTCTTTGCGAGCTTGGCCGATATCTTCGACAACGAGGTGCCGATCGAGTGGTTCATCGACGTCCTCGATCTCTGGCGCCAAACGCCGAATCTCGACAAGCTCGTCCTCACGAAGCGCATCGGCAACGCGTCGAAGCGACTGGGCGACGCCTTCAACACGCTGATGCTCCGCGACGACTGCGCGGATAACCCGTTGGTGCCCTGGCTCGCCACTTGGATCGCCGGCAATCCGCCGGCAGACATCTGGCTCGGCGCGACCGTAGTCAACCAGGCCGAAGCGGACCGCGACATTCCGAAACTGCTTCGCACGCCCGCGAAGCTGCGCTTTCTCTCGTTGGAGCCGCTGCTCGGCCCCGTGAACGTGTTTTCGACCATCACGGGCGAGCTGCTGCACACGTCTGGCAACGATTGCTCACCTGGTGCGATCGACTGGATCATCGCCGGCGGCGAGTCGGGGCCTGAGGCTCGCTACACCCTGCCGGACAGCTTCCGTAGCCTGCGCGACCAGTGCGCGGCCGCTGGTGTGCCCTATCTCTTCAAGCGGTGGGGAGAATGGCACACGAGAGCGCGGAACATCACCACCGGCGAAGCTGTCTTCCGCACGTTTGAGTCGTTCTGGCAATGGGCAAGCAAGGCAGCGACCTGGATCCGTGGTGGCATTTGTGTGGACCGATACGGCCTGCAACTCAAGACTGTCGAGGATTTCACGCGGGCACGCGACGACGGCCGATTCCCGGTGACGGTGATGCACCGGGTCGGCACGAAAGCTGCTGGGCGGCTCCTCGATGGCGTCCTGCACGATGCATTTCCCAATCCGTCCGATACCGTGTATGCCGCATGCGGACGGGCACTATCTCGCGCGGGCGAGGCTCGCCGATGACCGCCCAAATGGATTTGTTCGCCCACGTGGCAGCGGCCTTCACCGACGCGCCCGATCGGCCCATTTCCAATGCTGAGCTGTATGGTACGGTGGCCAAGGCGGCCGATATCGAGCCGGCAGAGACACTGCGCCGCGAACCTATTGGCGCCGCAGCCGCGCTACACAGTCCGTTCAAACGCGCCATCCGCTGGCATCAGCAGACCCTCAAGCGCCTTGGCATCATCGAACGCATGCCCGACCAACGCGGACTCTGGCGGCTTTCCGAGCCAGCTGGAAAAGAGCTTGACCGCGCGACGTCCGGCGTGAAGTTGCTTGCATTCAACACAGATCTGGGCGTTGCGATCTGGAGCAAGTCTCAGGACGTGTTTCCAAACCTGGGCGAGCCGATCGCGCTGTGCTTCACTTCGACCCCCTATCCACTGCGCCATGCGCGGGCGTATGGCAATCCGTCGGCCGCGGAGTTCGTCGACTTCATTTGCAGTGTCATGGAGCCCATCGTAGCCGGTCTGGTTCCAGGCGGAAGCATCGTCCTGAATGTCTCGAACGACATCTTCGAAGAACGCAGCCCCGCGCGCTCCATTTACGTCGAACGCCTCGTGCTGGCCCTTCACGATCGATTCGACCTGGCCCTGATGGACCGTATCCCATGGGTGAACTACAGCAAGCCGCCGGCACCCACGTGGTGGGCCTGCGTCAACCGGGTACAGCTCGCTACCGCCTATGAGCCAATTCTATGGTTCACCAACGATCCGCATCGTATTCGCTCAGATAACCGACGGGTCCTGCAGAACCACACCGACCGCCATCGAAGCTTGATTCGCGGCGGCGGCGAGGCTCGCACGGCAATTTATGGGAACGGCGCATATCGCATCCGCCCAGGATCGTTCGGAGCCGAAACGGCAGGACGCCTGAGCCGGAATGTCCTTGAGCGGGGGCACTCCTGCGCAGACACGCGGCATTATCGCCAACAGGCAAAGGCGTTGGGGCTGCCAGTCCATGGCGCAATGCAACCCACCGAAATCCCTGACTTCTTTATCCGCTTCCTAACGGAGCCGGGTGACCTGGTCGTAGATCCGTTTGGTGGCACGATTCGCACGGGGCTCGCGGCAGAACGCTTGGGTAGGCGCTGGCTAGTCACGGAATGGATCCACCAGTACATCCGGGGGGCAGCCGAGCTGTTCAGGGCCGCAACCGGATTTGAGTTGAACCCTGCATTCAGCACTGCGCTCACATCCGCGGGCGGCCAACGATGATCCGAACGCAACTCTGGGCCTCTGGCGGTGGCGTCCAGTCCGCCGCGATCGCCGCACTGATCGTCATGGGTGAGCTCAGGCCAGATCTTGCCGTCATCGTAGACACGGGACGCGAGCAGTCGACGACATGGTCGTATATGGATGCCGTCATCGCGCCAGCGCTTTCCGCTGTCGGCGTGACGTTGCATCGCATCTATAAGAGCCAGTTCGAGGAGCGAGATCTATACGGTGGCGTGGACAACAGCACGCTGCTGTTGCCGGCGTTCTCCACCCGCAGCGGGGAGGTCGGCAAGCTGTCCAGCTGGTGCTCATCATACTGGAAGCGAGAGGTCATCAAACGCTGGGCCAACCGGCACCACGTTGAGCTCGTCGACACATGGCTCGGAATCAGCGTCGATGAAATCGGGCGGGTGCAAAAGCCCCGGAGCCATAAATGGCGCACGCGCTATCCGTTGATCGAGCGCGGCATGAACCGGGGCGACTGCGTCGCATTGGTGAAGCGGATGGGCTGGCCAGATCCCCCGCGCAGCTCGTGCTACATGTGCCCGAACCACACGGCTCAGGAGTGGCGCGATATACGCGACAACAAGCCAGCCGACTGGCAAGCCGCGATCGCATTCGAGCGGGACCTACACCGCCGAGATCCGCATGCCTTCTTGCACCACGATTGCGTTCCGCTGGACCAGGCTGATCTCGATGAGCGCAACGGCGTGCTCTTCGCCCATTGCGACAGCGGCATGTGCATTGTTTGACACCATACCGTAAATGTGAAATTTTTCATGAAGATCCAGAATACCAACCCCTCCAATGAATCGGAGTATCCCGATCCGGAGACCGTTCTCGCCATCCGCGGCGCAATCAAGACCGGCATGTATGCCGGTCCGATGGCCGAAGACGGCCATTGGTTGAACGAATTCTGGCAGATCGGCCGAGCGCTTCGAGACCACGCCGACGCGCTGCAGGCATTCCAGATGGCCACGCGGCGCGAGGTGCTCCGCACCACCGGCAACTATCTCGATCTGGCGCCACTGTAAGCATGGAACGGTGGGCGGAGCATCCGACATTGGCATAATTCGGGGTTTCCCCAATCCCGTACCTGCCATGCACAACAGTCTGCTGAATTGCGCGCAATGCGACGGCGCCGCCCTGTTCATCGCCGGACGCTTGCAGGCCGTCATTACCTGCGAAGAGTGCGGTATCTCCACGCCGCCCGTCCTGCTTGATGCCGAGACCAGTCGCGAAGCGGCATTCACGCAGTTGAGCGCCATCTGGAACGCTCGGGTAGAGCACCGGCCCGCCGACGTGCACACCATTTCGATGCTCGCCCGCCGCGCTCTCACCACCGCCGACATCCCATATTTCCTGGGCCTGCTGGCGTCGACCACTGGGGAATGGGAGGCGAGCGGCCCGAAATATGCGGCGATGGCTGCTTCGCTCCTGAAGCCGGAGTTCAAGTTTGTCCACGCCTCCAGCCCGGACAGCGTGCTCGTGGATGCCGAGCGATATCGCAAGCTCGTGCATCGCTCGAAAATCATCTACATCGACGGCCAGCCCACAGTGCGATTCGAATACGTGCCAGCCCTTGCCGCGGAAGTGGCTGAGGAAGAGCACGCCGACAAGATCTGGCCGTTCTCCGACCTTGAGCAATTCGTGGGGCGTGCCGTTGACGCACTGCCCGCGCCGATTACACCTTGACTTCGCCGGGAGTCTGGCAAGCTGGTAGTGTCTCTGCCCAAGGACCTTCCATGCTTCGACCCTTTGTTTTCGCTGCCGCGCTCGCCGTAGCTTCCGCCAGTGCTCTCGCCAAGGACCCCGCCAGATCGACCTGCGACCA
The DNA here is from genome assembly GCF_000395345.1 of Cupriavidus sp. WS. Lineage (NCBI taxonomy): Bacteria > Pseudomonadati > Pseudomonadota > Betaproteobacteria > Burkholderiales > Burkholderiaceae > Cupriavidus > Cupriavidus sp. WS. Next base: position 35,518 of record NZ_AQPL01000049.1, read on the forward strand.
CTCGATCGGCCTCGGCCAGCCTGTTGTCACGAAACCGGCCGGCAAGACCTACCTGCTCTGCTACCGCGCATACGCCACCCTGGCCTCAGGCCAGAGCCGTACACCGCTCTGGTCGGCGGAGTACCTGACCCGCGAGGCGGTGAACGCCGCCCGCGATGTACCACGCGACAGCGACTTCTACGAAGAAGACGCGCTCCCCGCCGAAGCGCGCGCCCGACTGACCGACTACGGCCGCGGCGCCAGCTACGATCGTGGCCACATGGCGCCGAGCGGGGACTTCGCCGACAAGGCTTCCCAGGCGGAAAGCTTCAGCCTGGCGAACGTCATCCCGCAGAATCCAGCGAGCAATCGGCGGACGTGGAGCCACATCGAAACCTCCACACGCAAGCTGGTACGCCAGGTCGGTGCAGCGTACGTCGTCACCGGGCCTGCATTCGTCCGCGATACCAGCATGCTCCGAGGCCGAGTCCGAATCCCGGATTTTGTGTGGAAAGCTATCTACGTGCCCGGCAAAGGTGCGGCAGCCTATATCGTGCGCAACGACGAGACGCCGGCGTACAGCGTGGCAAGTATTGCCGAACTGGCGCACCTCACCGGTGTCGATCCGTTTCCATCACTGAGCCCGGGAAAGCGCGCAGCAGCAATCGAGCTGCCCCCGCCGGCGCCGCACCCCGGCGAGAAGCCGGCACGTCGCGTCGCGCTGACGTGGCTGACTTCGGCCGATGCTGCAAAGGCGGATTCGGCGTCGCATCTGGTGCAGAGAGCGGGCACGCTGCTGTCACTCGCGCTTGCATACGCCCGTTAGCAGGTTCGGCTCGGCAGACGGGGATGAAGGATGCTGGTCTCACCCCACGGAGGAACATGTTCCCTCCAAAATTGCGAAAGGTGCTGTTCGGACAGCGCCTTTCGAGCTAAATCACCTGGGGGAGCGGTGCCCCGCCGCCGAATTCATCGCCACCTCATGAGCTTCCCGTGTCAGCACAGAATCCAGGCGCCCACAGCTGCATAGGCCAGCAAGGCTGGCAACGCACCCAACAGCAACGGGTGAAAGAAGTTCGCACATGCACCCTCGTCGGCGACGCGGGCACGTACCGCCCCCATTTCCACCCCTGCCGGTGGCCCTCATCCCGGCAGAAACTGAGAGTCGCCTGGAGGTCGGCCATCGACAGCGCCTCTTCGTGTTTGCTTCCCCAGGCGAACGATCCAGTCGCATTCGCCGATACCCTGAGCGTAACGTGCGGGTCCGGATCCGAGACGGTCGGGAATCCCATCAGCCGTCCCCTTGCCCGAGCATCCGGTAGAGCTTGGCGCGGGAGATGCCTAGTTCCCGAGCAGCTGCGGCCCTGTTGCCATCACAGGCGATGATGGCGGCTTTCAGCTCGGCCAGTGTCGGCTCCGGTCGCTTGGAGGACATCTGCGTGGAATAAGTCGACAGGTACGCGTTCGCTTTCGTCGCCCGACTGTGCCCCGCCGCCTCGACTACCTTGCGCATGGCTTCACGATGTGCAGCGACATCGCGCACCTTGCTTGCCCCCTTCACCGCCGCCGGCTGACCAGCCTCCCGGTGGTACATCTGCTGCAGGAACTGATGGCGCAGCCCGTGCGCGGTCACCCCATCCCCATTCTTCGTGATCCCGTGTTTCTCGAGCACGGTATAGAACCGGCGCCGCCACCGGTCCTGGGTGTAGCGCGCCGGGATTAGCGTGCCGCGCGCTGGATTCGTCGCTGCCGCGAGCTTCGCCGCCGCAGCCAGAACCTCGTACTGCCAGTCGAACTCGATCGCGACCCGCCTCGGCCGGCCTCCCTTCGTGCCGTCATGCACGTGCAGCTGCCCGGATGGCAGAACATCGAACGCAGGCTTTAGCCGCCAGCTTTCCTTCGCACGCAGGCCGAACGCCGCCTCCAACTTCAGTTGCAACGCCACATGCGGGTCCGTCACCTCGATCTGCGCTACCTTGGCCACGGCGTCGATCCCATTGCCCTCCCAGGACCGATCTTCCTGCGCCACATAGCTGCGAACATAGCCTTCGGGGCGCGTCACGTAGTCGTCAATGCGACCGACCACGTTAGGCTTGCCCATCCACGACATGAACGCACGCAGATGGGTGAGCCTGAGCTCCACGGTCCCGACGTTCAGGCCTCTTTCCAGCACCCAGTGCGAGACTAGCCATCCGATGTGCTTCTGTCGGACGCTATATGGCGAGGTCACCGCCATCCGCCCGACCGTGCGCAGCTCCACGAACATCGCCAGCAGCGCCTGGACGCGTTGCCGCTGAGACATCTGCGACAGCGACCGCCCGCTCACCCGCGTTCCGCTATGCGGCAAATGCAGATGGGCCGCAGCCAGCACCGCGAACTCAGATTTGAAGCGTTCCGGCAGGTTGTATTGGTCCACCAGCGGGCGCAGGTTGATTGTCTTGCTCATGGGATATCCCGGGCCGAACGGGCACCTTCGGCGCCCGGCTCTCTCGCCTGATTGGCGACTTCCTTTCTCCACTCGGCTGAATCACGGCCCCGTTCCGTGTTCACCATCTCGGTGTGCCGAACCACCACGTCCAGCTAACCGGCCACCCGCCGGATGCCACAGCCTTCCCGTCCTTTAGCGATGCCAAACCGATCAGCCCTGAGCATGGAAGCAATGCGTCGTGACTGTCCGCAGTGCGAACGGGCGGGGCTCGCGCCCTGCCCGCCGCTGCGCGGCCATCCAACCCGGGTGCATCTGCGATGCCGGCCGCTCCCGCTGGGATTTTGGTCCCCGCGTGCTCAGCCCGTCCGTGGTGGGTGATTCTTGTTGCGCCGTTCTGGTACCGGTAGCGCCCCCCGGATCGATATTGTTCAGAAGCCCGCTCTCACCGTCCCGGTGTGCAGTCAGCTCCCCGCCCCAAAGCCGGATCATTCCCGCCGCAGTGTGTCGGGCATCGTGATCCGCGCCCAGCCGCATGGCTGAAAGGGCGTCGTCTACTCGCGGAAATCTCTCGGAGCACCTGTCCGGTGTCCGGCTTCGGATTCGTCCGCACTGCGGTCTATTTTGGCAAACAGACCGCTATCGGCTTGGTATCGCGGTGTCCGGTGTCCTCACTATCCGACACGGTCCACTTGATTTGATTGAAAAAAAAGCCGGCTCAGTTTCCGGCGTGAACATCTGGCGGTCGCCGCCCCAACTTGAGGGCCTCGGTTGCCTGGGTGTGCCGCGCTATGTCGGCGGGGTCGATGCGTCGGGGACGCAATGTGTGCGCACAGGATAAAGCACAACGCTCGACGATGGCAACGCTTGAGCCCACGAAATCGCGAGCTTTTGCCGCCTTGACTTCGTCATTTCACAGGTACAGTGAATTCAACGATGTGGCACTTGAATCGACATCGTGGCACTTGGCAGGACGTAGAGGGACTCTCGCAATTCAATGCATCGAATTGCGTGGCACTAGATGCCACGATGGTCGCTCATGTGCCACGACGAAGGATTTACATGGGGCGTGCGCGGTCGATGACCGCCGGCGAGGTGCTTCCATGCCGGCCACGTCCTTCTCTATTTTCAACCGTCTTGGAGCAAAAAAATGAAAGTCGCAACGGTCGCAGTCGACGTCGGGTACGGAAATACGAAGTCCGCTTTCCCTTTGGGTTCGGACGTCGCCACGAGCATGTTTCCCTCTCTTGCACCTCTGTCGGCCACGTCCTCCCTCACCCCGCACGGCGGCTCTGTGCTCCGGGCACGCAACGTCGTGAAGGTGGAGGTCGACGGCGCCACCTATGAGGTGGGCCCGGAGGTCCAGCTCACCGCGGCCTATGGCAATACCGGCCGCGCACTATCGGAGGACTTCGTGACGACGGCCAACTATGCCGCGCTCCTGGCCGGCTCCCTGAACTACGCAAAGGCCTCGCAGATCGAACGTCTTGTCCTGGGGCTTCCGGTGCACAACACCCAGAAGTACGCGGCTTTCCTCAAGGAGCGCTTCACCGGGACCCATGACTTCGGCTGGGGCACCATCCAGATTGGTAGCGTGCTCCCGCTGCCGCAGCCGCTCGGGACGCTCGTGACCTTCATCCAACAAAGCGGCAAGAAATACGATCCCGACAATGCTTACCTGGTCATCGACGTCGGGTATTTCACCACGGACTGGGTCGTGGCACGGGGCTACGCGATGGATGACACCCGAAGCGGTGGCTTTCCGTGCGGCGCAGCCCGCGTCTATCAGCAGGTGGCCAGCCTGATCTCTGCGGAAAAGGGCGAATCGATGGACAGCATCGAGCGGATCGACAAGGCGATCCGTGACGCCAAGCCGCTGCTCTTCTATGGCGAGGACCTGGATATCCGCGACTATCTCGCAGAGGCGATGGCTGTGACCCAGCAACCGGTCAAGGAGGTACAAACGCGTGTCGGTCGCTCGGAAGACATCCGCGCGATCATTCTGACCGGTGGTGGCGCGGCCCTGTATGCGCCGACTATCCGGGCAGCGTTCCCTCGCAACACCATCCACGTGATGGATGCCCCCTGCTTCGCAAACGTCCGGGGTTTTTACACCATCGGTGCAGCTCGGCAGTCCGCGCGGTCCGCGGCGTGAGGTGAGCACATGACGGAGAAATTGCAGATCACCGTCACGCTTTCGGCGGATGCCTGCCCCGATCTGATCAAGTATCTCGGGCAGTTTGCCAGCGCACGCGAGCGAACGTTTGTGTTCAGGCTTCTGGCACAGCGCGGACTCGAAGTCCTGGGAGGAGCAAGCCCCGTCGCACTCCTGCCAGCTGCCCGTTTGGTCAGCCAGCCGTTCAGACCTGAACCCATTGCGGCCAGCAAGGGCGACGCATTTCCGGTCGACGCACCGCTGGCCGCACAGGATGTGGCAGTGCACGACACGGCCGGGCCGCCAGCGACGCCGGGCCCGGGCCCGCTTAGCGCCGACGACAGCGTTGGGGATTCCACGCCGGGAGCGTCAATCGCTGACTTGGACCTCGGCGCGCTCAATGACGCGATGGCCAGGTTCATCTAGTCGCGACTTGACGACTGGCTGGTATATGGCATGCTAAGCCTATCGAAAACATATATCTTGGAGCTATCGATGTTCGAATATCTGTCCACCAACCACGACATCAACATCTTCGTCTTTGCTGTCCTTATCGGCTGGTGTGTGTGGGAAGCCGCCCTTGTAATCTACCGGGGTCTGCGCGCTCGCCGCCAACCCTAAATTGCCCTTCCCTAAAACGAAAAATGTCCGCTATCGAGCTCGGAGTGCATTGGCTTGGCAGCGGGAAAGGCGATGTAGCACAATAGGATTGCCAGTTTTCGGGCTCTATTGGTTCTTGGGGCTTCTATGGCCCCAAGAACCACATAGGTACATCGCGGCAGCAATGCACGGCGAAAACAGGCAAACATCGAACATGCGTCACGTGTACGCCCATGAGCATTCTGTCATGGCGCCGGCCTGCGAACCCCATCCGACGCAATGCAGACAACGATGCGCTGCACCCTGCTACGTCGCCGTCTTGGCATCGTTTCTCGACGGATTCTTCAGGATGGCGCTCGTAACGAGGCGAGAAAGATGGCCCACCCTTGGCGCGAATGAGGGTAGGTCGATGAGCCAACCGAGCGCCGCCATCAGGCCAAACAGGTCATCGCCCGTCATGTCGGCCCGCGCCGTCCCTTCGGCTTGGGCGCGGGCGAGCAATCGCGCGCTCGCCGAGTGCACCGCTGCACAGGAAGCATAAAGAGCGGAGTCCGGGTTCGTGTGGGCGGTCGCCATCAGGGCGACCACGCCCCTGTAGCTTCGGGCGAATGCCATCCATTCGTGAAACCAGGACACGAGCGCTTCGCCCGGTGCACTCGATGTTTCGAGTTCGGCTGCCTTCTGCGTCAGCGCGTCCAGGTTCGTGCACAGCAGGGCCTCGAACAACGCTTCCCGCGTCGGGAAATGCCGAAGCAGCGTGGCCAGCCCGACATCGGCCCTGCGCGCGATATCGCGCATCGACGCGTCGACACCATGCTCCTCGATGAGGACCTCGCGCGCGACCGCGAGGATGTGGTCGTAATTCTTTTTTGCGTCGGCTCGCATGGGGCTTCTTGACAAGTGGATCATTGATCCATATATTTGAATCAGTGATCCACATGATACCTCAAACCGACCGGTCTTGAGCATACGAACACCCCTCACCCCACGAAAGGGCCTGCAAGTGAGCACGATCAGCATCATCGGATCAGGCGGCATGGCTGCCGCGATCGGCGGCCTTGCCGTCAAGGCCGGACACAGCGTCGAGGTGACGAGTTGCGATCCTGCGAAGACACGGGCGCTGGTCGGGCAGCTCGGCGCTAGCGCGACGATCGGCACGTTCGGCACTGCCCCGGCAGGTGACATCGTCATTTTGGCGGTTCCCTACACCGCCGTTCTCAATGTGGTGAAGGCGTACGGAGGAAAGCTGGCAGGCAAGCTTCTCGTCGATATCACCAATCCCATCAAATCCGATTTCACGGGTTTCCTGACCCCCGAGGGCAGTTTCGGTGCGCGGGAGATCGCCAAGGTCGCCCCGGCCGGTGCGGACATCGTCAAGGCGTTCAACACCCTGCCCTCGCATGCACTGGCGGATGGTTCCGTCAATGGCCATCCGCTGGACGTGTTCATGGCCGGAGACGACGCGCAGGCGAAGGCCCGCGTGTCGGCGTTCATCGAGAGCCTCGGGTTGCGCCCGATGGATGTCGGACCGCTGACCATGGTTTGGACGCTGGAACGCGCCTGCATGCTGTGGCTGGGCCTCATGACCCACTCCGTCAAACACGCCAATTTCTCGCTCGGCGTCCGCCTGCCCGGCTGAGCGCACGGCGGGCTACCGCCACTTCTCGCACCACCTTCCCCACAAGGAACAGCAACATGCACGTTTTTGTCACTGGCGGGACCGGCCATGCCGGACCCTACATCATCTCCGAACTGATCGCCGCCGGGCACGAGGTCACTGGCCTTGCCCGGTCGGACGCGGCCGCCGCGGCCGTGTCCGCGCTCGGCGCGAAGGTGCGTCGCGGCAGCCTGGAGGATCTCGATGGGCTCAAGGCCGCGGCGGCAGACGCCGACGGTGTCATCCACGTCGCCCACCGGCAAGACCTGCTTCCGACCGGCGGCATCGATGCCGTGGCCGCTGCGGAGCGCCAGATCATGCTCGCGTATGCCGAAGCGCTGGATGGGACCGGAAAGCCGCTCGTCGTGTCTGGCAGCATCGGCTCGCCCGGATGGGAAGGCCTGGGCCGGCCAGCCACAGAGGAAGACCCGCCCCTTTCCGGCGGCGATACGTACCGTGGCACCCTGCGGGTTCGCAATGTCGTGGAAACCACGGTCATCGGTCTCGCCGAGCGGGGCGTGCGGTCGTCGGTCGTTCGGATTCCTCCCATCGTGCATAGCACGACCGACAACGCGGGCTTCCTGCCGCTGCTGATCGGGATTGCGAAGGCGAAGGGTGTCATCGGCTATCCCGCAGACGGCACGAACCTGTGGCCGGCCGTGCACGCCCGCGATCTCGCGTCCCTGTTCCGCCTGGCACTGGAGAAGGGGGCGGCCGGCAGGAACTGGCACGCGATTGCCGACGAGGGCATTCCGTTGCGCAAGATCGCCGAGGCCATCGGCAACCGTCTGAACCTGCCGGCCGCGCCCATTCCGGCAGACGTGCTGATGCTGCCGGGATATTTCGGGTTCCTCGCGAATCTGGTCACGCTGGACCTGCCGGCATCCAACGCCATCACCCGCCGAGCCTTTGGCTGGGAGCCTGCCCAGCCCGGCCTGCTCGCCGATCTGGACAACGGCCATTACTTTCCTGCCGGATGAGCCGAGGCAGCGAGCCGGGCCGCAACTGGCCCGTTGGAGAAACTACGAGCGATCCCCCAAATTACGAGGAGCAACACATGAGCACCATCAGCATCATCGGAGCAGGAAGCATGGCCGCGGCAATCGCCGGCCGCATCGCCAAGGCCGGACACATCGTCGAGGTCGCCAGCCGCGCCCCAGACAAGGCGCAGGCGCTGGCCGACCGACTCGGAGCCGGTGCGACCACGGCGAAGTACGGCACCACACCGGCGGGCGACATCGTCATCCTTGCCGTGCCGTACACCGGCGCTGCGACCGCGGTGGCCGATTATGGGGATGCGCTCGACGGCAAGGTCGTCATCGACATCACCAACCCGGTCGCCCCCGACCTGTCTGGCCTCGTCACCCCGCACGGCAGTTCCGGTGCGCAGGAGATCGCCAAGAGCCTCCCCGCCGGCGCGCACGTCGTGAAGGCGTTCAACACCATCTTCGGCCACGTGCTTGCCAAGGGCGGACGCCTCGATGCGTTTATCGCCGCCGACGATGCGCAGGCGAAGGCACGGATCTCGACCTTCCTCGAAAGCCTCGGGCTGCGTCCGCTGGATGTGGGCGGTTTGCGCATGGCCCAGACGCTGGAGGCGCTCGGCCTGATGATGATCGGCCTGGCCCAAAATGGCGCTGGCACCTGGGACTTCGCCATGAAAGTCGATATCGGCTGAACCACCGGCATGCTAGCGAATAGAAAGCGTGTTCGGGGAGTCCGATCCGCACTTTTCAATCCGGCTGTTCGGTTCTCGGGAAGGTATCCATAGGAGGAGCGATGCGATGAAGTTTCGACACCTTCGCTGCTTCCTGGCCGTCGCCGAAGAACTTCATTTCGCCCGTGCAGCGGAGCGGCTACACATCGAGCAGTCGCCGTTGTCGCGGGCGATCAAGGAACTGGAAGAAGACCTCGGCGTGCGGCTGTTCATCCGCAACTCGCGCAGCACGCGCCTGTCGCGCGCCGGGCTGGTTTTCAAGGAACACGTGCCGCGCATCTTCACCGCCTTGCAGCGGGCCCGCGAAGGGGCCAAGGCGGTTGCCGCCGGTTATGACGGCCAACTGCGATTTGCCCTGTCCGACGGTATAGCCCCGCTGCGCCTGAGTGCCTTCCTGGCGCAGTGCCGGGACGACGATCCCGAAGTCGGATTCCATCTGGCCGAGATACCCCTGTCGCAGCACATCGCGAGACAGCGCGAAGACCTCTACGATGCAGGATTCGCACAGTCCGACGACGTGGACGACGGTTTGCTGGCGGTGCCCGCGTGGCACGATCCGTTGGTGGTGGCGGTGCCGGCCAAGCATCCGTTGCTGACCCACAAGCGCATCCCATTGGAAGAAGTCCTGCGCTATCCCATGGCGATAGGCGACCCGCACGTTTGCGAGGGCTACTGCCGGCAAATTGCACGGGTGCTGCGCACAGCGGACGTGGAGCCGCCGGTGGCCGAAGAAGTCGCCTCGCTCGACCTGATGCTGAGCTTGCGCTTGAGGTTGCGCCGCATCGACCGCGGACTTGGTGAGCTTGATCTTTGCCATGATGACTCCTCGGAAAGGCCCAGACTCCAGGGGTCTGATGGGAGCCATCAGCAGGAAAGCCGGGTCAAGTTTCGGAAAGCACCGACATAGGTTGAACTTGCCTAACCCGTTGATAAACCTGCCGCATCGGGTAGTGGCGTAGTCCAGCGAAGTGCGATGCTGGAGTCATCGTGAAACAAAAAAAGCCCGGCAGATGCCGGGCTTTTTTTTCGTTACGGGTAGGCCGTTCAGTGCAAAATCGCACGGCGAACGGCATAGGAAAAAGCGGAGTCGAAGTTGGCTTCTGTACGGCGCAGCTCCGCTTCACGATCAGCATGGCGCTGATACACCTGGTAGGAATCGGCTTCCGACTGGCGTGCCTGCACCATGCCGGCCGGCGTGCTGCGCATGGCACGAATCTCCATGTGACCGACGAACACAACAAATCCCTTCAGCATTGCATTTCTCCTTCGAGAAATCTGCCACGGGTGTCCGTCCCCCGTGGGATGGACCCACGGGGCAGCGGTTATAGAATGCCACCTGTACAGGCGGCGTCAGTCAGGCGGTCATTGGCGCCGGCGTGATCGCCCCGAGTTGGCGACTGGTCTTCCACTCATCGCAAAAATCCGTACCGCGGATCTTCGGACGGTGAACCTGCACCTTGAATCCTTCAGCTCTCAAGCGCTTCGCGAGCGTCAACGCATCGGCCATCCCAGGTGACTTTCCAGTCTTTGGGTCGACAGCATCGAAGTCCGCAAATATGTGGACGGTGTGAATTCCGAACCCGTCAGGAACAACGAACTTGCTTAGCAGCACCCGATTCAGGCAGTACCAGGTCGGCACGCCGAATAGCATGTGCGCGGCATAGGCGGTCTCGAGTCCTTCAGTTACACCCAGCACACCATCACGCGGCGGCATCAGTCGCACTGCACCGCCACTTAGTGGTAGCGCCGAAACATCATTGCGCTTGGCGTCAAGGATCTCTCCGTCAGCCGAAACAACCGTAGCTTTGACTGGTAGTGCCGGGTCCAGCGAGGTCCGATGCACCGTCGCCATCCGACCGTCTGGCAACAAGAACTGCGCGACGATCGTTGGAAACCTCCCTATCTGCGCACGTTCGTGCCAGTAAGCCTGAACAGCAAGCCGCAAGGCAACGGGGCGCGGTGCCCGCAGCCCGGGTACCCGTGTCGCCAGGTATCGCATCGCGTGGTCGCCCGCCTGCAGCGGTTTCGCGTGTTCCCATTGCTTGGTCACGCGGAGAAGCTTCGCCTCCGGCGACATCCGACCAGCGACCCGTTGCGCAGTCGCGGGCCGCGCCTGCGGGACCAAGGGCGCCGCGTTGCCGAGCAGCTGCGCCTCGAGCTCGAGATAGCTAATACGATTGACGCGACACACAAGTTGGATACCGTCGCCAGCCATGGGGCTGCCGTCATTGCAACGCCGGCAGACCCAGTCTCCGCGGCCGTTCTTGTTGTCGAACGTGAAGCGGTCGTTGCCGCCGCACACGGGGCAAGGGCCAGGGCGTCCACTCCAGAAGTTGTCCGTGAGGACGGCCGCCGGCAGATACTGCTGCAACAAGGCGTCCCATTGAGCGGGCAACCAGGTCTTCAAGATGTCACTCAGTTTTTGCATGGGGTGCGCTCCGATTGGAGAGGTTGGTCGATGCCTGAGACAGGCGAGGAAACGCTTGCTCAAACCACATCCCGGCGATGGCCAGAAGGTCGTTTCAGCATGGCGTGCTAGCGCGCAGGAGAAGTTGGCCGAGCGGCCGAGAGGAATGCACTGCTGCGCCGGGAAACCCGGCGGCAGCAGTGATTGAAGAGAAGTTTTCTAGATACAGTTCAGGGAAAGTACCCCTCAGAACGAACCTGTCAGATTTTTTGTG
>NZ_AQPL01000050.1:0-34185 GCF_000395345.1 Cupriavidus sp. WS
GGCCGGGCCGGCGGCGGGTCCGGCGCGATCCGCGCGCGTTTCCGGGACGGCCGGCGCGGCGGCTGCGGCGGGCGATGTGGCAGGCGATGTGGCGGGTGATGCGGACTTGCGCGCGTCGCCATCCGGCGCCGGCGTGGCTGGCGCTTCCTGCGCGGGACGGGCCCTGGCCGCCGCGGCAGGCTCTTGCGCGGGCGCCGGATGGGGCGGCGCGGCCGGCGCGGTGGCGGGCGGCGGGGCCGCGACGTTCGTCGCCGGCGCGGGCTCCGGCGTCTGTGCCTGCGTTTGTGCCGGCGCTGGCGCGGCCGGGCTGGCGGGCGTGGCCTGCGGCTCGCTTGCCTGGCGCGTGGCGTGGGGCGTGTCCGGCAGCAGCAGCGCGCCGTCGCGCACGTCCATCTGCCGGAGCACGATCTGCAGCGACAGCGCGGCCACGCCGAGCGTGCCCGCCAGCACGCCCAGCGCGGGCCACCAGCGGCGCGCGCGGCGCGGCGCGGCGGGCCGGCCGGCGGCGGGCGTGGTGTCCTGCTGTGCCGCCTGCTGCCGGGCCTCGGCCTGTTCGCGCAGCCACGCCTGCGCCGCCGCGCCGACCGGCGCGCCCAGCACGCGCTGCGGGCTGTCGCCGCGCCGCACTTCTTCCAGCACGGCCGCGCGGCGGCCGGCCTGCGCGGCTTGCAGGCGCGCGGCTTCCGCCATCACGGCGGCCCGCAGGCCGGCGGACGGGGTGAACGTGGCGCCGGCGTCGGCATCGGCGCTGGCTGCGCCAGCGGCTGCGTTCGTGTTCGCGTTCGTGGCTGCGCGCGTCTGCCGCGCGGCCTGCGCGGCGCGCGCCGCGGCCATGACCGCGGCTTCCAGCGAGGGCGGCGGCGCGAACGGCGGCAGCGCGCGCAGCAGCGCCGCGAGCCGGTCCTCGCCGGCGATGAAGCGTTCGTCCGCGCTCATGGCTGGCGCTCCTGCGGCGCCACCGCCGCCAGGCTCTCGCGCAGCCGCGCGAAGGCGTAGCGCAGCCGGCTCCTGACGGTCTCGAACTTCTCGCCCAGCGTCTGCGCGATTTCCTCCACGCTCATCTCGCTGAAGAAGCGCAGCACGATCACTTCGCGCTGCGCCGCCGGCAGCGCCATCAGCGCCTGCCGCACGCCCTGCAGGTTCTGCCGCAGCGCGGCCTCGGCCTCGGGGCTGAGGTCGCCGGCGGGCAGCGCGAGGTGGTCTTCGCCGAGCGTGTCGCGCTGGCGCTCGTAGGCGCCGCGCAGCGTGTCGAGCCAGGTGTTGCGCGCGATCTGGAACAGGAAGGTGCGCAGCGCCGCGCTGGGCTGGTAGTCGCCGCAGCGGGTCATCAGCTTGACCCAGGTCTTCTGGGTCACGTCCTCGGCCTCGCCCGTGTTGCCCTGGCACAGCCACGCCACGTAGTTGTACAGCGCCGCGTTGTGGCGGCGGAACAGCTCGGCCACCGGCTGCTCGATCAGGCCGTTGGCGACCAGCAGCATGAGGTCGGTGTCGGCCAGCGCGGACAGGCCGGCGGCGGGCTGGGCTGGCGGGGCATGCGCGCTGGCGGGCATGCGGTCGGGCGCGGAGGCATTCATGCGCGGCAGTATATGACAGCGCCGCGCATCGTCGCGGGCCGCGCGCGGCGCCACCGCGCGTGCTTCAGGGCCGCGGCGCGGGGCCGTCGCCCTGCGCCAGCGGCGCATGCGTCGACAGGGCCTGCGCCAGGTCCACGAGCTGGAGGAACTCGCCGCGGTAGCCGAAGCGGTCGTCGCCGCGCGCGCCGAGCGCGAGCGCGCGCGCATCGGCATAGCGCCAGGCGCCGGCATGGCTGCCGCCGCGCAGCAACTGGCCGAAGCCGGCCACCGCGGCGGCGAAGCGGAAGGCATCGCCGGCCTGCGCCAGCGGCCGCACCGCGCCGGCCGGCACCGCCAGTTCCAGCAGTTCGCTGGCCTGCGCCTGCGGGCGCTTGTAGCGCAGCTTGACGTGGGCCAGTTCGCCGGCGTTGCCGCTTGCGGCCGGCGCGCGCTGGTAGCGCAGCGGATCGATCAGGCCGGGCCTGCCGGCCAGCGTCAGCTCGTAGAGCGCGGTCACGGTGTGCCCCGCGCCGATGTCGCCGGCGTCCACCTGGTCGTTGTTGAAGTCCTCGCGTTTCAGGGCGCGGTTCTCGTAGCCGATCAGGCGGTACTCGCTGACCGTGGCGGGGTTGAACTCGACCTGGATCTTGACGTCGCGCGCCACCGTGGCGAGCGTGGAGCTCATTTCCTCCACCAGCACCTTGCGGCCTTCCATCAGGTTGTCGATGTACGAGTACGCGCCGTCGCCGGCGTCGGCCAGTTGCTCCATCAACTGGTCGTTGTAGTTGCCGGTGCCGAAGCCCAGCGTGGACAGCGACACGCCCGACCTGCGCTTTTCCGCGACCATCGCCTTGAGCTCGCGGAAGTCGGTGACGCCCACGTTGAAGTCGCCGTCGGTGGCCAGCAGCACGCGGTTGATGCCGCCGGCGATGAAGCTCTGCTGCGCGGCCTGGTAGGCCAGCGCGATGCCGCTCGCGCCGGCGGTGGCGCCGCCCGCCACCAGCGCGTCGATGGCGGCGGCGATGGCCGTCTTGTCGCTGCCCGGCGTGGGCGGCAGCGCCACGCGCGTGCCGCTGGCGTAAGTGACCAGCGTGATGCGGTCCTGCGGGCGCAGCGCGCCGGTCAGCAGCTTGAGCGAGGACTTGAGCAGCGGCAGCTTGTCGGCCGAATACATCGAGCCGGACACGTCGACCAGGAACACCAGGTTGGCCGGCGGCAGGCTCGCGCGTGCCGTGTCGGCGGCCTTGATGCCGATGCGCAGCAGCACGTTGCCGGCCTGCCACGGCGCGGGCGCGGCTTCGGCGTGCACGGCGAAGGGCCGGCCGTCGCGCGGCGGCGCGTAGTCGTAGGGGAAGTAGTTGACCATTTCTTCCACGCGCACCGCGTCGGCCGGCGGCAGGCGGCCCGCGTTGAGCAGGCGGCGCACATTGCTGTAGCTGCCGGTGTCGACGTCGATGCCGAAGGTGGAGACCGGCGCCTGCGCGACCTGCTGCACGCCGTTTTCCTCGATGGCGCCGTAGCGCTCGCGCGCGGGCCCGGCGCGCCAGTCGGGCTGCGGCTGGCGCGCGGCGATCGCGGCGTGCGTCCCGCGCGGGCCGAGGTGGAGCGGCGCGCGTGCGTCGGCCTGCGCTTTGGCCTGCGCCTCGGCCCGGCCGGCCTTCGCGGCGGGGGCGGCCGGCGCCGGAAACGCCATTGCCGGCGCGGTGGCGAAGGGCTCGCTGGGCAGGATGACAGGGGCAGGCAGCGGGTGGGCCGTGCCGCTGTCGGCGGCGGGGTTCGCCTGCTGGTTCGGGGACGGTCCGCCGCATGCGGCCATTGCGAGGGCAACGGCCAGGACTGCCGGGCGCTTGTGCATGTCGATTTCTCCGGAAAGGGCCGCGCCGGCGGTGCCGGCGCCGGGGCACTGCGGGTGAAACGAAGCAGCCCGGCGGGCGGGGTTAAGGCGGCGCAAAAAAAAGCGGGCAGCCTGCCGCGCCGTGGGCCGGACCACGATCGGCGCGCGCGGTCCATCCGGTCTGTCCCGCAGCCGGCGGCGGGTGCCGCGCGCGGGCGGGCGCCCTACAATGCAGGTTTCCCCCCAGGAGGAGTTCGGCATGGCAATCCAGGCATATTCCCCGGCGCTCTGGCGTGGCCCGCTCGCGGCCGCCGCGGCGCTCGCGCTGCTAGGCGCCTGCTCGACCCAGACCGGCGCGCCGCCGGCCGCCGGCGCCGCTCCCGCCGCATCGGCCGCGTCCGCGGTTGCCGCGCTGCCGCCCGCGCCGGAAGTGGCATCGGGCTACCGGCAGGGCATGACCACCACGTTCGCGGACCGGCACATGGCGGCGGCGGCCAATCCGCTGGCCACCGAGGCGGGCCGCAAGATCCTGCGCGACGGCGGCTCCGCCATCGACGCGGCGATCGCCATGCAGGCCGTGCTGACGCTGGTCGAGCCGCAGGCCACCGGCATCGGCGGCGGCGCCTTCATCATGTACTGGGACGGCAAGCGCGTGCAGGCCTACGACGGCCGCGAGACCGCGCCCGCTGGCGCCGGCGAAAACCTGTTCCTGCGCCCCGACGGCAAGCCCATGAGCTTCAGCGAAGGCCAGATCGGCGGCCGCTCGGTGGGCACGCCCGGGGTGCTGCGCGCGCTCGAGCTGGCGCACCGCCAGCACGGCAGGCTGGCCTGGGCGAAGCTGTTCCAGCCCGCCATCGAGCTGGCCGAGAAGGGTTTCCCGATCTCGCCGCGCCTCTACACGCAGATCGCCGCCGACAAGTTCCTGCCGGATTCGCCCGAGCTGGCCGCCTATTTCCTCGGGCCCGACGGCAAGGCCAAGCCGGCCGGCACCATGCTGAAGAACCCGGCGCTGGCGCGCACCCTGCGCGAGATCGCGCGGCGCGGGCCCAATGCGCTGTACGCCGGCCCGGTCGCCGCCGACATCGTCAGGCAGGTCAACGGCAGCGCCAACCCGGGCTCGCTCTCGCTGGCGGACCTGCGCGACTACCGCGCCAAGGAGCGCGTGCCGGTGTGCAGCGACTACAAGCGCTGGAAGATCTGCGGCATGCCGCCGCCGTCGTCGGGCGGCATCGCCATCGCGCAGATGCTCGGCACGCTGCAGGCGCTGGAGGCGCGCGACCCGAAATACGCGCTGGCGGCGATGACGCCGCGGCAGGTGGCTTCGCCGGCCGGCTTCGAGCCTACCGTGGACGCCGTGCACGCGGTGTCGGAAGTGGGGCGCCAGGCCTACGCCGACCGTGGGCTCTACGTGGCGGACTCGGACTTCGTGCCGGTCAACGTGGCCGGGCTGATCGACCGCGACTACCTGGCCCAGCGCGCCGCGCTGATCGGCGACCGGAGCACGGGCAAGGCCGAGCCCGGCGTGCCGCCTGGCACGCGGGTCGCGTTCGCGCCGGACCGCTCGCCGCCGCGCGTGTCGACCTCGCAGATCGTGGCGGTGGACAACGCCGGCGGCGCGATCTCGATGACCACCACGGTGGAGAGCTATTTCGGTTCGCACCTGATGGTGCGCGGCTTCGTGCTGAACAACCAGCTCACCGATTTCTCGTTCGTGCCGAGCGAGAACGGCAAGCCGGTCGCCAACCGCGTGCAGGCCGGCAAGCGCCCGCGCTCGTCGATGGCGCCGACGCTGGTGTTCGACCGCGAGACCGGCAAGCTGGCCGCCACGGTGGGCTCGCCCGGCGGCTCGCAGATCATCGAGTACGTGTCCAAGACGCTGGTGGGCCTGCTGGACTGGAACATGGACGTGCAGGCGGCCATCAACCTGCCCAACTTCGGCAGCCGCAACGGCCCGACCGAGCTGGAAGCGGGACTCGTCAGCCCGGCGCTGGCGCAGGGCCTGGCCGCGCGCGGGCACCAGGTGGCGCAGATCGAGATGACCAGCGGCACGCAGGCCATCGTGCGGCGCCAGCGCCCGGACGGCAAGTGGGCGTGGGCGGGCGGCGCCGATCCGCGGCGCGAAGGGGTGGCGCTGGGGGATTGAGCGAGGCCGGCCTGCCGTTTGTTTTCTCCCCTCTCCCATTTCATGGGAGAGGGGAGCCAACCGTCGGTGATCGGAGGTCTGTCAGCAATTCGAGGCCGGCTCGCGCGAGCCGGCCTTTTTCGTTTCACGCCATCGCCAGCCGCCGCGCGGCCGGGCGCGCCGGTCAGTCCCCGCGTTCCTTCCCCGCGGGCAGCGCTCTCTGCTCCGACCACAGCAGCAGCGCATCGAGCGCCGGGCACAGCGCCTGCCCCCACGCGGTCAGGCGGTACTCCACCTTGGGCGGGACCTGCGCATAGACCTGCCGCGCCACGATGCCGTCGGCTTCGAGCTGGCGCAACTGCTGGGCCAGCATCTTCTGCGAGACGGCGGGGATCAGCCGCTCCAGGTCCGAGAAGCGCCGCACCTTGCCGTCGAACAGGTGGAACAGGATGACCAGCTTCCAGCGCCCGTCGATCAGCCGCAGCATCTCTTCCACGCCGATGGCGGCCGTCGCGGGCGTATAGACCTTTCTCATGGGTGGGTAGCTTACTTTTTCGTGCGTTCTTGATGGGCGGGCAGCTTATGCCGAGAATCCCGGTATCGCAAATTCCTGCCGCAATCCCGGGTACCGAAAACCATGAGCTTGCCACTGCCTGACGCCATCGCCACCTTTTTCGCGGTCAGCAACGGCGCCGACGACGCGCTGCTGGCGCATTGCCTGGCGCACGATGCCGCCGTGCGCGACGAAGGCCGCACCCACGAGGGACCAGAGGCCATCCGGGCCTGGCTGCGCGACGCGCGGCGCAGGTATGCGTACCGCGTCGCGCCGCTGGAAGCATCGCGGCAGGGGGACGGCGTGAGCGTGATGGCCGAGGTTGCCGGCGATTTTCCCGGCAGCCCGGTCCGGCTCGCGCACGTGTTCGGGCTGCGCGCCGGCCGCATCGCATCGCTGGAGATCGGCTGATGGGCATGGACCTCGAGCTGAAGGGGCGGCGCGTCCTCGTGACCGCCGGCACCAGGGGCGTCGGCGCGGCCGTGGTGGCGCGCTTTCGCGAGTCGGGCGCGCGCGTCGTGACGACGGCGCGCACGCGCCCCGATGCCTTGCCGCAGGCGCTGTTCGTCGATGCCGACCTGACCACGGAGGATGGTTGCGCCGCGGTGGCGGCGGCGGTCGGCGAGCGCCTGGGCGGCGTGGACATCGTCGTCCACGTGCTGGGCGGCTCGTCGGCGCCGGCGGGTGGTTTCGCCGCGCTCGACGACGCCGCGTGGCACCGCGAGCTGTATCTGAACCTGTTCCCGGCGGTGCGGCTGGACCGGGCCTTGCTGCCCGGCATGCTGGCGCAGGGCGCGGGCGTCATCATCCACGTCACCTCGATCCAGGACCGGCTGCCGCTGCCGGCATCCACCACGGCCTACGCCGCGGCGAAGGCCGCGCTGTCGACCTACAGCAAAAGCCTGTCGAAGGAGGTGACGCCGAAGGGCGTGCGCGTGGTGCGCGTCGCGCCCGGCTGGGTCGAGACCGAGGCCGCCGTGGCGCTGGCCGAGCGGCTCGCGCGGCAGGCGGGCACCGACTACGAGGGCGGCAAGCGGATCATCATGGATGCGCTCGGCGGCATTCCGCTCGGGCGTCCGTGCAAGCCGGCCGAGGTGGCGGACCTGATCGCCTTCCTGGCTTCGCCGCGCGCGGCGGCGATCAGCGGCACGGAATACGTGATCGACGGCGGGACCATCCCCACGGCGTAGCGTGGCCGGGCCCCGCGCCGGGGCGCGGCTTCAGTCGAGCCGCACGTCGGCCTGCTTGACCACCGCGGCCCAGCGCGCGCGCTCGGCGACGAAGAACTTGTTGGTCTCGGGCGGCGTCATGGTCACGACCTCAGCGCCCTGGCCGGCCAGCTGCGCGCGCACTTCCGGCGTGCGGATGATGCGGATCAGCTCGGCGCTGATGCGCGCCACCAGCGCGTCGGGCATGGCGGCCGGGGCCATCACGCCCTGCCACGTGCCGGACTCGAAGCCGGGCACGCCCTGTTCGGCGATGGTCGGCACCTGGCCGACCAGCGGCATGCGGGTCTTCTTGGACACCGCCAGCACCTTGAGCTTGCCGGCCTGCACCTGCGGCAGCGTCGCCAGCATGCCGTTCATCAGCACCTGCGCCACGCCGCCCACGGTGTCGGCCACGGCCTGCGAGCCGCCCTTGTAGGGCACGTACTGCCACTTGGCGCCGGTGGCCTGCGCCACCGCCACGCCGGCCAGGTGCGGCGCGCTGCCGATGGCGGTGACGGCGAAATTGAGCTGGGTGCGCTTGGACAGCTCCACCAGTTCCTTGAGGTTATTGGCCTGCACCGACGGATGCACCACCAGCAGGTGCGGCGAGTAGGCCAGCATCGACACGCCCTTGAGGTCCTTGCCCGGATCGAAGGTGAGCTTGGTGTAGACCGACGGGCTGATCGCCAGCGCGCCGACGTCGCACAGCAGCAGCGTGTGGTTGTCGGTGCCGGCCTGCGCCACCATCGCGGCGCCGATGTTGCCGTTGGCGCCGGGGCGGTTGTCCACCACGATGGGCTGGCCGAGCGCCTCGCCGAGCTGCTTGCTGATCAGACGCGCGATGATGTCGGACGAGCCGCCGGCCGGGTAGGGCACGACCAGGCGGATGGGGCGGGTGGGCCAGTCGGCGGCCTGCGCGGCGGACGACAGAAGGGTGCCTGCGGTGCCCAGGCCGCCCGCGGCGGCGGTGGCGCCCAGGGCGGAAAGCTGGCTGAGGAAGGTACGGCGGGTGGTCGGCATTGCTGCTGTCTCCGGTATGGCTTCGTTGTATGTTGTCGTATGTGTTGGATGATAGCTTGAAGTTTCCGGCTGGTCTAGGGGCGGGTTTTCGCCGACATGCCGTGACTGTGGCTTGTTCTGCGCATTCCGCGATCGGGCAGTGTCATCAAATACACATCGTGTGATACGACAACATGGCCCCAAAAAAAGCCCCGTTCCCGGCAGGGAAGCGGGGCTTGCCGCGCCGCGGGCCGGCGCGGCCGGGCGTGGACCTATTGCCTGGCCTTCCTGGCGTATTCCCAGCCCATTTCCGCCATCGGCCGCGCGCGCTTGCCGGCGTCCAGGGCCTGCGCCGACGAGGCGGTGCCGTCCACCACGCGCTTCATGATGCCCTGCAGGATGCCGGCGATGCGGAACATGCTGAAGGCGAGGTAGAAGTTCCAGTCGCCGGTGATGGGGCGGCCGGTGCGCTGCTCGTAGGTGCGGCGGTAGGCAGCTTCGTCGGGGATGCCCAGGCTCCGGTAGTCCAGCCCGGCGATGCCGCGGAACTGGCCGGGCGCGATGTGCCAGCTCATGCAGTGGTAGCCGAAGTCGGCCATCGGATGGCCCAGCGTGGACAGCTCCCAGTCCAGCACGGCCAGCACGCGCGGCTCGGTGGGGTGGAACATGAGGTTGTCGAGGCGGTAGTCGCCGTGCACGATCGAGGTCAGGTCGGCGTCCTCGTGCGGGATGTGCCCGGGCAGCCAGGCCATCAGCGAATCCATCGCGGGAATGCTCTCGGTCTCGGACAGCTTGTACTGCTTGGTCCAGCGCTCGATCTGGCGCGAGAAGTAGTTGCCCGGCTTGCCGTAGTCGCCCAGCCCGATGGCCTGGTAGTCGACCGTGTGCAGCGCGGAGATGACGCGGTTCATCTCGTCGTAGATGGCGGCGCGCTCGGCCGTGCTCATGCCGGGCAGCGACTGGTCCCACAGCACGCGGCCGGCGACGAATTCCATGATGTAGAAGGCGCGCCCGATCACCGCCTCGTCCTCGCACATGGCGTACATCTTCGCCACCGGCACGTCGGTGCCGGCCAGCGCGGCCATCACGCGGTATTCGCGCTCGATGGCGTGCGCCGAGGGCAGCAGCTTCGATTTCGGGCCGGGCTTGGCGCGCATCACGTAGGTCCGGCCCGGTGTGATCAGCTTGAAAGTGGGGTTGGACTGGCCGCCCTTGAACTGCTCGATGGCCAGCGGGCCGGCGAAGCCGGCCACGTGCTGGCCCATCCAGGCTTCCAGGGCGGCGAGGTCGAAGCGCTGCTGCTCGGCCACCGGCCGCGTGCCTTCGAAGTTCGAAACGTTTTCGCTCATGCTGTCTCCGTTCTTGGTCTGTTCCGGGTGTTCCGTGTGCTGGCGTGGCCCGCCCGTCTGCGCGGGCATGTCCGGCCGGCCGCGCGCCTAGCGGTAGCGCGGCTTGCGTTTTTCCAGGAAGGCGCCGATGCCTTCGCCGCCGTCCTTGTGGTGCAGCGCGGCCACGAAGTTGTCGCGCTCCTCGGCCAGGTGCTGGGTGAGGCTGGCGGTGCCGGCGTGGTTGATCAGCGCCTTGATGCGGCCCACCGCGTGGGGCGACTGCTCGGCCAGCGCTTCGGCCAGCCGCAGCGCCTCGGTGAGCGCCTGCCCGTGCGGCACCACGCGGTTGACCAGGCCGAAGTGGGCCAGGCGCGCGGCGTCGGCGGGCTTGCCTTCCATCATCAGCTCGGAGGCAAGCTGGCGCGGCAGCGCGCGCGCCAGCTCGTAGGAGCCGCCGCCGTCCGGGGTCAGGCCGACCTTGACGTAGGCCATGACGAACTTGGCGTCGCTGGCGGCCACCACGAAATCGCAGGCCAGCACCAGCGAGAAGCCGGCGCCCGCGGCCGGGCCTTCCACCGCGGCGATGATGGGCTTGGGAAACGCGTGCAGCGTTTCGATCCAGTGGTTGAGGACCTCGATGCTTTCGGCCTGCACCGACTGCGGCCTGGCGCGGTTGGCGAGCAGGCGGTTGAGGTTGCCGCCGGCGCAGAACGTGCCGTCGGCGCCGGTGATGACCACCGCGCGCACTTCGTCGTCGCGCGCGGCCTGTTCCAGCGCTTCCTGCGACGCCGCGTAGATGTCCGGGTGCAGCGCGTTGCGCGCCTCGGGGTTCGAGATGGTCAGCACCAGCGTGGTGTCGACGCGTTCGGAAAGCAGCTGAGCGGTCATGGCGGCGGGGCGGGAAACGAGGCGGCGCGGAGGCGGAGTCCGCGCCGGCCGGGGGCGGATGCGAAACGACCGCAGGCCGGGGGGCTTGCGGTCGCGCGGATTACTGCTCTTCGGCCAGCAGCGACAGGCCGAGGCCGGCGCGGCGCCACAGCCACGGGCTGGGGCGGTAGCGCATGTCGCCGGTCAGGCGCTCCAGGTTGCGCAGCACGGTCAGTACCAGGTCGGGGCCGATCGCGTCGCCCAGCGCCAGCGGGCCCTTGGGATAACCGAGGCCCAGGTTGACGGCGAGGTCGATGTCGACCGGCGTGGCGATGCGCTGCTGCGCGATGTCGCTGGCGATGTTGACGATGGAGCAGACGATGCGCTGGGCCACGAAGCCGGCCGAGTCGCGGATCACCGTGACCGGCACGCCGTCGGCGCCGAACAGGCCGTGCGCGGCCTCGCGCGCGGCGGCGGTGGTGGCCGGCGTGGTCATCAGCGTGCGGCGCTTGGTGGCCTCGAACGGCATCAGCGTGTCGATGGCGACCACGCGGCTCGGGTCCAGGCCTTCGTGCAGCGCGCAGGCGGTGGCGTCCAGGCCCAGCGGCGTGACCACGATCAGCGCGTCGGCCGACGGCTGGTTGCCGGCTTCGGCGGTCATGCCCAGCGCGCCGATCAGCTTGACCACCATCGCGTGGCCGCGCTCGTCGGCGTGGCTGACCCAGACGCTGGCCGGGCGCGCGGACGGCGCCGGCACGGCGGCGGGCACCTGCTTCTGGCCGTCCACGTAGCGGTAGAAGCCGGCGCCGGCCTTGCGGCCGATCAAGCCGCCCACCGCGCGGATCGCGGTGATCGGCGAGGGGCGGTAGCGCGGTTCCTGGTAGAACTGGTTGTAGATCGACTCCATCACCGGGTGCGACACGTCCAGCCCGGTCAGGTCCATCAGCTCGAACGGGCCCATGCGGAAGCCGGCCTGCTCGCGCATGATGGCGTCGATGTCGGCGAATTCGGCCACGCCTTCCTGGGCCACCTTGAGGCCTTCGATGTTCATGCCGCGCCCGGCATGGTTGACGATGAAGCCGGGCATGTCCTTGCAGCGCACCGGGGTATGGCCCATGCGGCGCGACAGCGCCATCAGCGCGTCGCCCACGGCCGGGTCGCCGGACAGGCCGTCGATCACCTCGACCACCTTCATCAGCGGCACCGGGTTGAAGAAGTGGTAGCCGGCGACGCGGCCCGGGTGCTTCGCGCCCACGGCGATCGCGGTGATCGACAGCGACGAGGTGTTGGAGGCGATCACCGCCTCCGGACGCAGGATGGCTTCGAGCTTCGCGATCAGGTCGCGCTTGACCTCGAGCTTCTCGACGATGGCCTCGAGCACCATGTCGCAGCCGGCCAGGTCTTCCAGCGCGCTGCAGGGCTTGACGCGGGCGAGGGCGGCGTCGGCGTCGGCCGCGCTGATCTTGCCCTTGTCGGCCAGCTTGGCCAGCATGTCCTGCAGGTATTGCCGGGCGGCCGCCACGGCTTGCGGATTGGTGTCGTACAGGCTGACGGTGAGGCCGGCCTGCGCGGCGATCTGCGCGATGCCCCGGCCCATGGCGCCGGTGCCCACGATGCCGAGGGTGTCGATGGTGAAAGTGCTCATAGTGCGTCCAGAAAGTTGTGGTTAAATTAGCACGAGCGTACGTTTTTTGCATCATCCGCGACAGTGGCGCGGTGCAAGCGGCGTGCGCTGATCGGCCACAGGCAGCCGCCAGAGTCTGCCATGCCACACAATGCGGCCCGGCCCTTGCGTTGGGCAATTCGCCGGGCAATTTTTTCGCGGCCCCGCGCCGCGTCCCCCGCGCGACCCGCACAACAAGGAGAGAGACGACATGCTGAAGCTCTGCGGATTTTCCGCCAGCAACTACTACAACAAGGTCAAGCTGGCCCTGCTGGAAAAGAACCTGCCGTTCGAGGAAGAGCTGGCCTGGCTCGGCGAGACCGATCCCGAAGCCTCGCCGCTGGGCAAGGTGCCCTACATGATCACCGATCGCGGCCCGCTGTGCGAGTCCGAAGTGCTGGACGCCTACATCGAGTCCACCTACCCGCAGGCGCCGCTGCTGCCGGCGGACCCGTTCCAGGCCGGCAAGGTGCGCGAACTGGTGACGTTCCTGGAGTTGTACCTCGAGCTCACCGCGCGCGAGCTGTATCCGGCGGCCTTCTTCGGCGGCAAGGTGAGCGACGGCACCAAGGAGCGCCAGCGCAGGCTGCTCGAGCGCTATATCCCGGCGTTCGGCAAGCTGGCGAAGTTCTCGCCCTATCTCGCCGGCGACACCTTCACGCTGGCCGACTGCGCGGCCGTGGTGCACCTGCCGCTGGTTTCCGCCTGCACGAAGATCGTCTACGGCGAGGACATGCTGGCCGGGCTGCCGGTCAAGGACTATCTCCGGCGCATGTCGGAGCGGCCCTCGGTGCAGCGGGTCAACGCGGACCGCAAGGCGAATACGGAGCTGATGCTCAGCCGCCGGAAGTAGCGCGGCCGGCGGGCGCGCCGTTGCCGGGGGCGGTAGGCGCGCCGACCGCGCCTACAGCGTCTTCAGCCGCTCCAGCGCCAGCGCCAGCGTTTCCTCTTTCTTGGCGAAGCAGAAGCGCACCACGCCGGATTCGCGAGGCTGCGAGTAGAACGCCGACACCGGGATCGCCGCCACGCCGATCTCCTTGGTGAGCCACATCGAGAAATCGGCCTCGCTCATGTCCGAGATGGCCGAGTAATCCACGCACTGGAAGTAGGTGCCGTCGGACGGCAGCAGCTTGAAGCGCGTGCCGGTCAGCCCGGCGCGGAAGTAGTCGCGCTTGGCCTGGTAGAAGTCGGACAGGCCGAGGTAGGGCGCGGGGTCGGCCATGTAGCTGGCCAGCCCGTGCTGCACCGGCGTGTTTACCGTGAACACGTTGAACTGGTGCACCTTGCGGAATTCGGCCGAGAGCGCCGCCGGCGCGGCGACGTAGCCGACCTTCCAGCCGGTTACGTGGTAGGTCTTGCCGAAGCTCGACACCACGAAGCTGCGGCGCGCCAGCTCGGGGTGGCGCGACACGGATTCGTGGCGCTGGCCGTCGAACACCATGTGCTCGTAGACCTCGTCGGACAGCAGCAGGATGTCGGTGCCGGCCAGCAGCCCGGCCAGGCGCTCCATGTCGCCGGCGCGCCAGATGGTGCCGGTGGGGTTGTGCGGCGTGTTGACCATCAGCATGCGCGTGCGCGGCGTGATGGCCGCGGCGATGCGGTCGAACGGCACGCGGAAATGCGGCGCGTCGAGCGCCACCGACACCACCTTGCCGCCGGCCAGCTCGATGGCGGGGATGTAGCTGTCGTAGCACGGCTCCAGCACGATCACCTCGTCGCCCGGGTGGACCGCGCACAGGATGCTGGTGAGGATGCCCTGGGTGGCGCCGGCGGTGACGGTGATCTCGCTGTTCCAGTCATAGGCATGGCCGTACAGCTTGCCGACCTTGTCGGCGATGGCCTGGCGCAGCGCGGGCACGCCCGCCATCGGCGGGTACTGGTTGAGGCCGGCGCGCATGGCGTGGGTCACGGCGTCGACGATCTTCGGGTCGCAGTCGAAGTCCGGGAAGCCCTGGCCGAGGTTGACGGCGTTGCGCTCGGCGGCCAGCGCCGACATCACGGTGAAGATGGTGGTGCCGACCTTGGGCAGGCGCGACGGCGGCGGCGTGATCGGCAGGGAAGACGAGGCGGGCTGGACGGAAGGCTGGCTGGACATGGGCGGCGGCGTCGGGCAGGAGCGGCGGTCGGGGATCGGAGAAGCGAACAAGGCGAGAGGCAATGCCGCATTCTAGCGGGGATCGGCCGTTGCCTGCGCGGCGCCGGCGCGCGCCGCCAGCCAGGCCGGGAAGGCCTGCGGCAGCAGGATGTCCACGCCGCTCTGGCGGCGCAGGCGGCCCTTGAGCTTGAGCACGGCCTTGTCCTTGGACACCAGGCAGGCGGCCTGGGCGAAGTGGGCCAGCTCGATGAACTTCTGGTCGTCGGTGTCGCGGCAGCGCGGCAGGCGCGCGGCCAGCGTGTCGGCCTCGGCCGGGATCTCCAGGGCCGTGGTGAGGCGGTCCACGGTGGCCAGCGCGGCCGGGATGTCCACTTCGAAGCGGGCGAATTGCGGATAGGCCAGCACCCGGCGCAGCTCTTCGCGGCAGTCGGGGCGGATCACCGCGGCGATGGCGCCGCCGTGCAGCGCGGCGCGGATGGGCTCGACGTGGGGGTCGGCGAAGACCAGCAGGTCGACCCAGATATTGGAGTCGAGCACCACGCGCGGCGCGGCGCCGGCGGGGGCTTCGGTGGAGTGAGATGGCATTCGTTACAATCGGGTCTTTGTGTTTGCCGCGATTTTGCCATGCTCATCGTCCTGTCCCCCGCCAAGTCGCTCGACTACGAGACGCCGGCACGCCTGAAGACCCATACGCTGCCGCGTTTCATCGAGCGCTCGGCGACGCTGATCGCGCGCCTGCGCAAGCTCGCCCCGCAGGACATCGGCGCGCTGATGGACATCTCCGACAAGCTCGCCGTGCTCAACGCCACGCGCTACGGCGACTGGTCGCCCGAGTTCACCGCGGCCAACAGCAAGCAGGCCGTGCTGGCCTTCAACGGCGACGTGTACGAGGGGCTGAACGCGCCGTCGCTGTCGGACGACGACCTCGCCTTCGCGCAGAAGCACGTGCGCATTCTCTCGGGCCTGTACGGCGTGCTGCGCCCGCTCGACTGGATGCAGCCCTACCGCCTGGAGATGGGCACGCGCCTGGACACCGCCGCGGGCAAGGACCTCTACACGTTCTGGGGCGACGACGTCACGCGGCTGCTGCAGGATGACTTCAAGGCGCTCAAGGCCGAGGGCGCGCCGGTGCTGGTGAACCTCGCCTCCGAGGAATACTTCAAGGTGGTGCGCCCCAAGGTGCTCGGCGCGCGCATCGTCACGCCGGTGTTCGAGGACTGGAAGGGCGGCCGCTACAAGATCATCTCGTTCCACGCCAAGCGCGCGCGCGGCACCATGACGCGCTACGCGGTGACGCATCGCATCACGGATCCGGCCAGCCTCAAGCGTTTCGCCGAGGACGGCTATGCCTTCGACCAGGACGCATCGGACGACGCGCGCTGGGTCTTCCGCCGGCGCCTGGACGACTGAGCGGCCGCGCCGCCCGGCCATCGCCGACCATCCCCGGCCCCGTTTCCTGCCGTTGCCGCGCGGCGCCGGCGCGCACGCACCACAGAACCCGCACCACAGAACCCGCACACCATGACCCAAGCCCTGCACATCTCCGCCAGCTTCGACTCGGGCGCCATCGAAGTCGAATCGTTGGCGCAGGCCGGCGACATCCGCCTGCGCATCCGCGCCGACTCGCACGCGGAGTTCCGCCAGTGGTTCCATTTCCGCCTGCAGGGCGCGGCCGGCCAGCCCTGCAGCCTGCGGTTCCTCAACGCGGGCGACTGCACCTATCCGGACGGCTGGCGCGGCTACCACGCGGTGGCCTCGTACGACCGCGCGTACTGGTTCCGCGTGCCGACCGCCTTCGACGGCAGCACCATGACGGTGTCGTTCACGCCCGAGCACGACAGCGTGTGGCTGGCCTACTTCGAGCCGTATCCCGAGGAGCGCCACCTGTCGCTGCTGGCCACCTCGCAGCGCTCGCCGCTGGCGCGCCTGTCGCACCTGGGCAGCACCGTGGACGGCCGCGACATGACCGCGGTCACGGTGGGCAAGCCCGGCGACGGCAAGAAGACCATCTGGATGATCGCGCGCCAGCATCCCGGCGAGACGATGGCCGAGTGGTTCTGCGAAGGCGTGCTGCAGCGCCTGACCGGCACCGGCATGTGGGCCGGCGACCCGGTCGCGCGCAGCCTGCTCGAGCGCGCCGTGTTCCACATCGTGCCGAACATGAACCCCGACGGCGCGGCGCGCGGCAACCTGCGCACCAACGCCGCCGGCGCCAACCTGAACCGCGAGTGGATGGCACCGAGCCTGCAGGCCAGCCCCGAGGTGTACCACGTGCGCCGCGCCATCGAGGCGACCGGCTGCGACATGTTCTTCGACATCCACGGCGACGAAGGCCTGCCCTACAACTTCGTCGCCGGCAGCGAGATGCTGCCCGGCTTCACCGAGGCCCAGCGCGCCGAGCAGCTGCGCTTCATCGAAGCGTTCAAGCGCGCCACGCCCGATTTCCAGGACGTGTACGGCTACGCCGCCGGCAAGTACAACGCGGACGCGCTCAAGCTGGCCTCGAAGTATATCGGCCATGCCTTCGGCTGCCTGTCGCTGACGCTGGAGATGCCGTTCAAGGACAACGCCGACCAGCCCGACCCGGTGGTCGGCTGGAACGGCGCGCGCAGCGCGCTGCTGGGCGCGGCGATGCTGCAGGCGGTTCTGGCGCAGTTGGATTGAGGGGACGCGGACGAGGGAAAAAGTCCGGGGCGACTGACGAAGCCGTCAGAATGGGCCCAAGCCGCGAGAGCTAGCCCAAGCAAGGTGTCCTCCCTCTCCCCTCACGGGGAGAGGGCCGGGGAGAGGGGCGGTTTAGCTAGGAGCCACATCAAGCGGGGCCAGCGGTTTTTTTCAGCATAGAGGCCAGCAACGAAGCTGCCGGTTTTTTTTCAGCACGCCAGCATTCGCCAGCGCTGGCCCTCTCCCCCAACCCCTCTCCCGCGAGCGGGAGAGGGGTGCAAACAGGCGGTAGCTCCGCTGTCGCTCAGCGCGCCTTCTTGCCCGACTTCGCGGTGCTCTTGCTGCCGCTCTTGGCGGTGGACTTGCCGCTGGCGCTGGACTTGCCGGCCTTGCCCGAGGACTTGGCCGCCTTGCCTCCCTTGTGCCTGCCGGCCTGGCGGGTGTTGCTGCGCACCGCGGGCGCGGCGGCCGGTTCGCTGATGACGGTGCCGCTGCCATCGAGCAGTTCGTAGGCCAGCATCATGCCGTCGGCGTAGCCGCAGCGCACCTTGACCGCTTCCCACTGGGCCTCGCCGTTGCGCTTGTGCGCGGTGGCGGCGAAGGTCACTACGGAGCTGACCGGCACGGCCTGCTTGCCTTGCGAGAAGCGTCCGTCCCACGGTTCCACCGTGGCCTGCC
The DNA here is from genome assembly GCF_000395345.1 of Cupriavidus sp. WS. Classification (NCBI taxonomy): domain Bacteria; kingdom Pseudomonadati; phylum Pseudomonadota; class Betaproteobacteria; order Burkholderiales; family Burkholderiaceae; genus Cupriavidus; species Cupriavidus sp. WS. Next base: position 17,565 of record NZ_AQPL01000050.1, read on the forward strand.
CGGCGCCGAGCGCGCCGGTCGGGATCTTCAGCGCGTCGAACGTCACCGAGCGCGGCACCACCCAGCTCGCGTGCGCGGCGCAGTCGGCCACGTCGGCGCTGGCGTTTTCGGTCTGCATCAGTTGCTGGCGCATCTGCGCGCGGTACTCGGCCAGGCTCACGCGGCCCTGCGCGGGCAGGGTCACGGTCTTGGTCGGCGGCGTGGCGGCGGGAGCGGGTGGCGGGCGGGTGGCGGCCGGCGCGGGAGTGGCGGGCCTGGCAGCGGCGGTCGCGGCTGCGGTGGCGGGCGTGGCGGTGGCGGGGCTGGTTGCCACGGCATCGCGGTCGTTGAGCGGTGTATCGGCGCAGCCCACCAGGGCGATCGCACCTGCCACTGCGGCAGCCAGCGCGCACAGGCGGCTGCCGATCAGGTCAGAGATTCGTCGGATCACGGGATCGTCTTGCTTTGAGGCAAAGGGGTTGGCAAAGGTCTGCCATGATAGAGGAAACCCATGCTGCAAAGTTCCGAAATCTCTTGACCCTAGGTTCTACCCTAGGTGCGGTTGCCGCCACGATGCGCCCGGCATGCCGCTTTCCGGGCGTGCCGGCGCGGCTGCGTTGCACAGCCGCGCGGCAGGCCTTGGCCGTGGCGCTTCAGCTTGCCGAGGCGGCCTTGACGAAGACCTTGAGCTCGTCGAGCAGATGGTTGAGGTCGGCCTTGAGCTTGCCGAAGCCGGCGTTGTGCACGAGGCCCGCCTCATCCATGTACAGCTTGCGGTTGACCTCCAGCTGCAGGCTGTGGCGGCGCTGGGCCGGCTGGCCCACCACGCGCACGATCTCCACGCCCTTGTACGGGTGGTTGCGCCAGACGTCGTAGCCCAGGTCCTTGAGCACGGCTTCCACGCGGTCGGTGAAGCGCTTGTCGCAGGTGGTGCCGTCGCGGTCGCCGACCACGAAGTCGGGATGCTGCAGGCCCGGATGCTCGGTGGCGTATTGCGCCGCCTCGCTCGGCATCGAGTGGCAGTTGACGTGCCACGCGCTGCCGTGCCGGGCGATGGCCTGGTCCGACAGTTTCTGCAGCTGCGCGTAGTAGGGCAGGTAATACCGCGCGATGCGCGCCTGCACCTCGGCCACGCTCAGCTTGCGGTCGTAGATGGCTTCGCCGGTATCCAGCACGCGCCATACCAGGCCCTTGCCGAGCCGGGTCTTGGAGGTTTCCTGGCGCGGGCCGGGCCACGGCGCGTCGAGCAGCGCCTCGTCGATTTCCTCGATGCCGCGGTTGGCATCGAGGTAGCTGCGCGGGAAGCCCGCGCACAGCAGCGCGATGCCGCGTGCGGGGGCGTCGGCGTACAGCTCGTCGACGAAGGTGTCCTCGGCCTGGCGCAGCAGCGGCAGCGGCAGCCCGGCGGCGGGCCGGAAGTCGTCCGGGTAGGTGGTGGCGCTGTGCGGCGAATCGAGAAAGAGCGGGCCGCTCTCGCCTTGCGGCAGTTGCAGCAGGTAGGGAGTGAGCCCGGTCTTTCGGTCTGTTTCCGTCATGATGTGCGTCGGTTAATCCAGGGAGATCTTGGCGGCGCCGGCGATGCGCTTGTTCTTCGCCACTTCGCTCTTGATCTGGGCGGCGAACTGCGCCGGGGTGTTGCCGACCGGCACCGCGCCCAGCTTTTCCAGCTTAGCCTTGACTTCGGGCTGCGCAAGCACCTTGACGGTGGCGTCGTGCAGCTTGTTCTGCAGGTCGGCGGGCAGGTTGGCCGGCGCGATCAGGCCGAACCACGAGGCGTCGTTGACTTCGGGCAGGCCGAGCTCGGCGAAGGTCGGCACGTTGGGCAGGGCCGGCACGCGCTTGGGCGCGGCCACCGCCAGCGCGCGCAGCTTGCCGCCTTCGATGAAGGGCAGCGAGGACGGCAGGTTGTCGAACAGCACCTGCACCTGGTTGGCCAGCGCGTCGTTCAGCGCCGGGCCCACGCCCTTGTACGGCACGTGCAGCAGCTCGGTCTTGCTGCTCATCTTGAACAGCTCGCCCATCATGTGCGAGACGCTGCCGTTGCCGGCCGAGCCGTAGGCCAGCTTGTTGGGCTCGGTCTTGGCCAGCGCGATGAAGGACTTCATGTCGGTGGCCTTGACCGCCGGGTTGATGCTCATCACGTTGGGCACCGAGGCCAGGTTGGTGATGGTGGTGAAGTCCTTGGTGGCGTCGTAGGCCAGGCGCGGGTACACGGCCGGGTTGATGCCGTGCGTGGACGCGGTGGCGATGCCCAGCGTGTAGCCGTCCGGCGCGGCCTTGGCCAGGAACGCGGTGCCGATGCTGCCGCCGGCGCCGCCGCGGTTGTCCACCACCACGGCCTGGCCCAGTTGCTGGCCGAGCTTGTCGGCCACGAGGCGCGCCACGATGTCGGTGGTGCCGCCGGCCGGGAACGGCACGACCAGCGTGATGGGCTTGGTCGGGTAGGTGCCCTGGGCCGCGGCCGACAGCGACAGGCCGGCGGCGACGGCGCCGGTGGCGGCGGCAAGAAGGCGGAGCATGTTACGGCGTTGCATGAGTTCGGTTCCTGGTGGGGAGTATGGGGAGACGGAAAGCCAAGAAGCGGCTAGGAAGTGGCTAGGAAGCGGCGAAGAGGTGACGAAGAAGGTGACGGATCGCCGGCAGGGCCGAAACGTCTTGAAAATAAGTCAAAGCGGCTTTCCCCGATTCTGCGCGTTCGTGCACGCGGACCGCAAACGAAATAAAATCGCGGGATCATTCCATTTGGTAGTGAAGTAAGGGGTAATCTATGCGACGCTTGTGTCCGTCGCTGACCGAATTGCAGGCTTTCGAGGCCGCCGCGCGCTACAACAGCTTCACCGTGGCCGCCCGCGAGCTCCACGTGACGCAGGGGGCCGTCAGCAAGCAGGTGCGCAGCCTGGAAGCCTTCCTCGGCGTGGAGCTGTTCGAGCGCGTGCGCCAGCGCCTGATGCTGACCGACGCCGGCCAGCGCTACCTCGACCGTATCCGCCCCAGCCTGACCGAGATCGAGGCCGCCACGGTGGAGCTGATCGCCCGCCAGGGGCGCGGCGGCACTCTCCATATCGCCAGCATGCCCACGCTCGGCGCCAAGTGGCTGATCCCGCGCCTGCCGCAGTTCTTCGAGAAGCATCCCGACGTGAGCCTGGAATTCGTGCCGCATGCGCAGGGCTACGATTTCTCGCAGCCCGACCTCGACGCCGCCATCCGCTTCGGCGACGGCGTGTGGCCGGGCAGCCTGGCCGACTACATGACCGGCCGCGAGGTGCTGCCGGTATGCCGGCCCGGCCTGCTCGCCGGCGAGCCCGACGGCATGGCGCGCCTGCCGGCAGCGCTGCTGCGCTATCCGCTGCTGCACCACACCACGGTGCCCGAGGCGTGGGCCGACTGGTTCGCCGAGCTTGGCGTGGCCACGCGCAAGGCCTGGAGCGGCGCGCGCTTCGACCAGTTCTCGCTGCTCACGCAGGCGGCCATGTCGGGCCTGGGCATCGCGCTGATCCCGCGCTGCCTGATCGAGCAGGAGCTGGCCAGCGGCGCGCTGGTGGTGGCGCACCCGGCCCGCGTGCTGAGCAAGAAGGGCTACTACCTGTGCTATCCCGAGCAGAAACAGCACCTGCCGGCGCTGCAGACGTTCCGCCAGTGGGTGATGGAGGGCGTGGACGTGGTGGCCTGAGGCGGGGCCGGGCGGGCCGCTACTTCGACAGCACCCGCATGGCCTGCTCGAGGCCGTTGAGCGTGACCGGGTACATGCGCGACTTCATGATCTGGCTGATCACCGTCACCGACTGGCGGTACTGCCACAGGCCCTCGGGCTCGGGGTTGAGCCAGACGAAGCGCGGGAACTGCTCGATCAGGCGGTTGAGCCAGACCGCGCCCGCTTCCGGGTTGTTGTATTCCACCGAGCCGCCCGGCTGCAGGATCTCGTACGGGCTCATGGTGGCGTCGCCGACGAAGATCACCTTGTAGTCCGAGCTGTACTTGTGGATCAGGTCCCAGGTGGCGATCTTCTCGGCGTGGCGGCGCCGGTTGTTCTTCCACACGTAGTCGTACACGCAGTTGTGGAAGTAGTAGTACTCGAGGTGCTTGAACTCGGTCTTGGTGGCCGAGAACAGTTCCTCCACGCGCTTGATGTGGTCGTCCATCGAGCCGCCCACGTCGAGCAGCATCAGCACCTTGACCTTGTTGTGGCGCTCCGGGCGCAGCTTGATGTCGAGCAGGCCGGCATTGGCCGCGGTCGCGTGGATGGTGTCGTCGAGGTCGAGCTCGGTCTCCGCGCCTTCGCGCGCGAAACGGCGCAGGCGGCGCAGCGCCACCTTGATGTTGCGCGTGCCGAGCTCGACCTGGTCGTCGTAGTCCTTGTAGGCGCGCGCCTCCCACACCTTGATGGCGGTGCGGTTGCCCTTGGACGGGCCGCCGATGCGGATGCCCTCGGGGTTGTAGCCGCCGTGGCCGAACGGCGAGGTGCCGCCGGTGCCGATCCACTTGTTGCCGCCCTCGTGCTTTTCCTTCTGCTCCTCGAGCAGCTGCTTGAGGCGCTCCATGAGCTTGTCGAGCCCGCCCATCGCTTCGATCTTGGCCTTTTCCTCGGCCGACAGCTCGCGCTCGAGCGTCTTCTGCAGCCAGTCCAGCGGGATGTCGGACTTCCAGTCGACCAGGTTCTCGACGCCCTTGAAATAGGCGGCGAAGGTCTGGTCGAACTTGTCGAAGTGCTTCTCGTCCTTGACCAGCGCCATGCGCGACAGGTAGTAGAACTCGTCGATCGAGGGCGAGATGACGCCGGCCTTGAGCGCCTCGAGCATGGTCAGGTATTCCTTGACCGAGACCGGCAGCTTGGCGTGGCGCAGTGAGAAGAAGAAGTCGATCAGCATGATGCCTCGCTTTCAGTCGGCGCGCGCTGTCAGCGCGGGCGCTCGAGCTGGAACTGCAGGTGTTGGCGCACGGTCGGCCATTCGCTGGCGATGATGGAGAACACCACGGTGTCGCGCAGCGAGCCGTCCGGCATGCGCTGGTGGTTGCGCAGCACGCCGTCCTGCTTGGCGCCGAGCCGCGCGATGGCGGCGCGGCTCTGCTGGTTCATCCAGTGCGTGCGGAACTCCACCGCGATGCAGCCGAGATGGTCGAACGCATGGCCCAGCAGCATCAGCTTGCATTCGGTGTTCAGCGGCGAGCGCTGCACGCGCCGCGCATACCAGGTCGAGCCGATCTCGACGCGCCGGTTGGCCGCGTCGATGTTCATGAAGGTGGTCATGCCGGCCAGCTCGCCGGCGGCGTCGCGCACCGCGAACGGCAGCATCGAGCCCTGTTCCAGCAGGCCCAGGCGCCGCGCGATCTCGGCTTCCATGCGATCGGGCTCGGGCACGCTGGTGTACCAGAGCTTCCACAGCTCGCCGTCGGCCACGGCGGCGCGCAGGCCGTCGGCATGCTCGGGGCGCAGCGGCTCCAGCGTGGCGTGACGGCCCACCAGCGTCACGGGTTTGGCAAAGGCAGTCATGGCGGGTCCGGGTTCAGCGGTTGGCGCGGTTCATGAACACCAGCCGCTCGAACAGGTGCACGTCCTGCTCGTTCTTCAGCAGCGCGCCGTGCAGCGGCGGGATCGCGGCCTTCTTGTCCGGGCTCTTGAGCGCCTCGGGCGGGATGTCCTCGGCCATCAGCAGCTTGAGCCAGTCGATCAGCTCCGAGGTGGAGGGCTTCTTCTTCAGGCCCGGCAGGTTGCGCATCTCGTAGAACGACTCGAGCGCGGCGGCCACCAGCTCGCGCTTGATGCCGGGATAGTGCACGTCGACGATGCGCTGCATGGTCTCGGCGTCGGGGAACTTGATGTAGTGGAAGAAGCAGCGGCGCAGGAAGGCGTCCGGCAGCTCCTTCTCGTTGTTGGAGGTGATGATGACGAGCGGGCGGTGCCTGGCCTTGACCAGCTCGCGCGTCTCGTACACGTAGAACTCCATGCGGTCGATCTCGCGCAGCAGGTCGTTGGGGAATTCGATGTCGGCCTTGTCGATCTCGTCGATCAGCAGCACCACCTGCTGGTCGGCCTCGAACGCCTGCCACAGCACGCCCTTGACGATGTAGTTGCGGATGTCGTGCACGCGGTCGTCGCCGAGCTGCGAGTCGCGCAGGCGCGAGACCGCGTCGTACTCGTACAGGCCCTGCTGCGCCTTGGTGGTCGACTTGATGTGCCATTGCAGCAGTGGCATGCCCAGCGCCGCGGCCACTTCCTCTGCCAGCATGGTCTTGCCGGTGCCGGGCTCGCCCTTGATCAGGAGCGGGCGCTGCAGCGCGCGGGCGGCGTTGACGGCCAGCTTGAGGTCATCGGTGGCAACGTACTGCTGGCTGCCTTCGAAGCGGGTCTGCTGGTTGGGGCTGGCGTTGGTGGTGTTGGACATGAGGCAACCTGATGAGGGGTTCGTGCGTGTCGGAATGGGCCAGTATAAAAGAGCTTTTCCGTTCGTGTATGGCGGCGTGCACCATGCTGGACGCTCGCGTGCAGCCTGCTGTACAATGCGCCGGTTTGACGCGCCCCCCAAAGTCCTATATCTCCACCGTCCGGTTCGTCCGCCCAGTCATGCGCGCGGCCCCTGCCGGGAGGCGGCGTGCGAAGAGATGGTTGCAGAATGAGGCAGGTCCGTGCCCGCTTCGCCTGGCCACTTCCAGGCGTGGACGTCCCGACGAAGGACGCCCGCTGTGCCCGACCCCGCTGGCAGCGCCACATCGAGCCGCAGGCAGATGCGGCTTCCCCGCCGGACCCATTCCGAAGCCATTTCCGACCGGTCGGGCAGGTCTCCCAGGGTTTTACACTTCCAATCAGCTACGACAATGAAAAAGCTCCTCACGATGGTGGTGCTGGGCGCAGCCGCAATGGCTGTGCACGCCCAGGAAGTCAAAGGCAATGTGGATGCAGCCAGGAACAAGGTCGCAATGTGTATCGGATGTCATGGTATTCCCGGATACCGTGCCTCGTTTCCCGAGGTGTACCAGGTGCCGCTGCTGGGAGGCCAGAACGCCAAGTACATCGAGAACGCGCTCAAGGAATACCAGAAGGGCGACCGCAAGCACCCGACCATGCGCGGCATCGCCGCCACGCTGAGCGACCAGGACATCGCCGACGTGGCCGCCTACTACGCGCAGCAGACCTCCGGCACCCAGAATAACAACCAGAAGTGAGGGGACCCTCCATGAATACGCTCAAGACGCTTTCGCTCGCGGCCGGCGCGCTCGTGCTGGGTGGCGCGGCTTTCTCCGCCGCGGCGGCCGACCTCGCCGCCGGCAAGGCACTGGTGGAAAAGGGCAACTGCGTGGCCTGCCACGGCGCCGGCATGAATGCCCCGATCAGCCCGGACTACCCGAAGCTGGCCGGCCAGCACGCCGACTACCTGTACCACGCGCTGGCCGCCTACCAGATCACCACCAACCCGCAGGTGGGCCGCTCGAACGCCATCATGGCCGGGCAGGTCAACGCCAATCCCGCCGTGACCGGCAAGGACGGCAAGCCGCGCCCGTTCACGCGCCAGGAACTGCGCGACATCGCCGCGTACATCGAATCGCTGCCGGGCGGGCTGGTACTGAAGAAGTAAGGACGGCACGCATGCCGTGCCGCCGACAGGCGGGGCGGCGCCCCGGCACACCCTGCCGTTCGGGAATGGCTTCCTGTTTCGCGAAGGCGCCGTCCCGGCGACGACGATATGCCGCTACTGCGGCCGCCCCGCGGCGATCCACTGCCTGGTCTGTCCCGGCGTGAGCCGGTAGCGGGCGCAGTTGTGCAGGTCCAGCGTCCGCAGTTCCTGCGCGAGCATCGGCTGGAAAACCTGCGCATCCTGTTCGGACAACCCCAGCAAGGCCGCGGCTTCGGCGGCCGTCCGTCCATCGCGGACAATATGGCCGATCGTCTCGTTCAAGGCTTCCCGGAAGCGCAGTCGCATCGGGTCGGGAACACCCATCGCCTCGATCTGGACGGCGTATTTCCTGATCGAGCGCCGATAGGCCCATTCGAACAGGTCCGCAGCCAGCGCCACGTCGCGATGCTCGTACACGCCCATCATGGCGCAGGCATAGTCCTGCGCTTCCACATCCAGGAACGACAAGGGCGCGCAGTTGTACAGCATCAGGGGAATATTGGCCGACAGGCGGCTGGTACGCTTGTTGCCGTCCTCGAAGGGCTGCAGATAGGCCAGATTCACCCAGAGGAAGAAGGCCGACTCCACCGGGTTCTTGATCTGCCGCGCCTTCTCCACGATGTGCCCGAACATCTCCTCCAGCAGCGCGGGAGCATGTGCCGGGACGTAAGTGGTGTCGCTGATATTGACCACCTTTTGGCGAATGCTGCCCAGGCCATGGGCGTCCGCCAGCAGGTCTTGCATCAGGATGGCATGCAGGTTTCTGATCAGGGCCGGCGTCAGGCCGTACTCGGGCACCGCATCGACCAGGAATTCGATGGCGGCCTTGTGGTTGAGCAACATGACCGCGTCCAGATCGCTGCCGGCCATGCCGTTCTTGAACAGTTCTTCCGTGGCCAGCAGGGAATAGCGATTGCCCTCCAGACGCGACGAGGACCAGGACAGATCGATGAGCAGGGGCCCCAGCACGTTGCGTGCATAGGTTCCGGCGGGCTGTTGTCCGCGCAGGCGTCCCTCTTCGGCCAGCGCGTGCGCGATGGCTTCGGGCAGGAGGGAACTCTGGTTCGGCACATAACCGTCCACGAAGGCGCGCTGGTAGCCGACTGCCTCGCGCGCGGCCAGCGGCCGCTTCAGCTCGGCCAGCAGCGCTTGGCCTCGCGCGGACAACGAGAAGCCTGGTACAGGTGACAACGCTCGCGGCGCCGCCGGCTGCGACGCCGCGGGCAAGCTCGGCGCCAGCCGGTATCGCGTGGCGCGCGCGCGGCCTTCCCGAATCACGCCGCCGGCGCGCACCAACGTGTCGAGCTGGCGTTTCACCGTGGACCAACTGGCATGAACCCGGTTGGCAAGGTCGCGCGAACTCAGCCAGGGAGACGCTGTTTGCGCCTGCGCCTGCAGCGCTAGAAGGATCTCGTCTTGCACGACCACGGCACACTCCTCGAACCGGCTCGACGGGTTGAATCAGCTCATATTAGCTCAATACAGCTCGAATCGGCTCATCCGGGAGCTCGCATGAGCTGATGGCGGGCTGATTTGTTTCCGTCGGGCCGGGTTTCACGGGCACTTCCGCACCCTGTCGGATCGGTCGTGCGCGCGAGCCAGCCGGGTTCCGGCGCGGGCGTCATGTCGAAGTCAGAAAAAAAGCCGCTGACACCAGCGGCTTTTTCGTTGCGCGCAACCGGCACTCAATTGCCGGTGCCCTTGACCAGCCGGCGCGCCTTGACGGCGTTGGCCAGCGTCTCCAGCACCTTGACCGAGTCGTCCCAGCCGATGCACGCGTCGGTGACCGACTGGCCGTAGGTCAGGGTGTCCACCGGCGTGCCCTGTACGTGGTCCTGGCGGCCCGCCACCAGGTGCGACTCCACCATCACGCCGACGATGCGCTCGTCGCCGCCCGCCACCTGGCGGCCGATGTCCTCGCACACCGGGATCTGGTTCTCGTGCTTCTTGCTGCTGTTGGCGTGCGAGGCGTCGATCATCAGGCGCGCGGCCAGGCCGGACTTGGAGATCGCTTCGCAGGCTTCCTGCACGCTGGCGGCGTCGTAGTTGGGCGTCTTGCCACCGCGCAGGATGATGTGGCAGTCCTCGTTGCCCGAGGTCGACACGATGGCCGAGTGGCCGCCCTTGGTGACCGACAGGAAATGGTGCGGCTGCGAGGCGGCCTTGATGGCGTCCACGGCGATCTTGACGTTGCCGTCGGTGCCGTTCTTGAAGCCCACCGGGCACGACAGTCCGGAGGCCAGCTCGCGGTGCACCTGGCTTTCGGTGGTGCGCGCGCCGATGGCGCCCCAGCTCACCAGGTCGGCGAGGTATTGCGGGCTGATCATGTCGAGGTACTCGGTGCCGGTCGGCACGCCGATCTCGCTGATGTTCAGCAGCAGCTCGCGCGCGATGCGCAGGCCGTCGTTGATCTTGAAGCTGCCGTCCATGTGCGGGTCGTTGATCAGCCCCTTCCAGCCCACCGTGGTGCGCGGCTTCTCGAAATACACCCGCATCACCACTTCCAGCTCGCCGGCGAAGCGATCGCGCTGCACCTTGAGCAGCTTGGCGTATTCGAGCGCGGCGCGGGTGTCGTGGATCGAGCAGGGCCCGATGATGACGATCAGGCGGTCGTCCATGCCGTGCAGGATGCGGTGCATGGCCTGGCGCGCGCCGTAGATCACGTCCGAGGCCTGTTCGGAGCAGGCGAATTCGCGGATCAGGTGCGCCGGCGGCAACAGTTCCTTGAGTTCGCGAATACGCAGGTCGTCGGTGTTCTTCAGCATGATGGCTCCGGGATTTCGTGGGTCGTGGGTTTGGGTGTGTGGGCTAGGGCCTGGGAGCGGGCCGGGATAAAAAAAGCCGCCAGGGTTGCTGGCGGCTTTTTGTGTATCCTCGGGGCGCTTACGATCGTCCCTCTCCATCCGCCAGCGGTGTGAGATCGCTATAAAAGTAAAAGTAAAACTTGGCGGACATGGATCGGATCAGGCTCGGGTGTCGTATGTTCTTTGCGGCAATGCGTCAAGGGATGGCAGGAAATTGCGCGGCGTCCGGTAAATCAGCGGGCCGCGGCAGTTGACCATCGCGCAACGAAGCATCTTTATAGCGCTTTTTGCGGGGCTTGGCAAGCGCCGCGCGCGACACGCGCGGCGCGGCGCCGGGTTCAGGCGGTGCCGCCCACGGTCATGTTCTCGATGCGCAGGGTTGGCTGGCCGACGCCCACCGGCACGCTCTGGCCTTCCTTGCCGCACACGCCCACGCCCGAGTCCAGGCGCATGTCGTTGCCGATCATGGTCACGTCCTTGAGCGATTCCGGGCCGTTGCCGACCAGCGTGGCGCCCTTGACCGGGGCGGTGATCTTGCCGTCCTCGATCAGGTAGGCCTCGCTGGCCGAGAACACGAACTTGCCGTTGGTGATGTCGACCTGGCCGCCGCCGAAGTTCACCGCGTAGAGGCCGCGCTTGACGCTGGCGATGATCTCCTGCGGGTCGCGGTTGCCGTTGAGCATGTAGGTGTTGGTCATGCGCGGCATCGGCAGCGCGGCGTAGCTCTCGCGGCGCGCGTTGCCGGTCACGGGCATCTTCATCAGGCGCGCGTTGAGGGTGTCCTGCATGTAGCCCTTGAGGATGCCGTCCTCGATCAGCGTGGTGCACTGGGTCGGGTTGCCCTCGTCGTCGAGGTTGAGCGAGCCGCGGCGGTTGGCCAGCGTGCCGTCGTCGACCACGGTCACGCCCTTGGCCGCCACGCGCTCGCCCATGCGGCCGGCGAACGCGGACGAGCCCTTGCGGTTGAAGTCGCCTTCCAGGCCGTGGCCGATCGCCTCGTGCAGCAGCACGCCGGGCCAGCCCGGGCCCAGCACCACGGTCATGGCGCCGGCCGGAGCCGGGCGCGCCTCGAGGTTGACCAGCGCCGAGGCGACCGCTTCGTCGACGTACTTGCGCAGCAGCTCGTCGGTGAAATAGCCGTAGGCATAGCGCCCGCCGCCGCCCGAGGAGCCGATCTCGCGGCGGCCGTTCTGCTCGGCGATCACCGTGACCGAGACGCGCACCAGCGGGCGCACGTCGGCGGCGACGACGCCGTCGCTGCGCGCCACCAGCACCACGTCGTACTCACCGGCCAGGCCCGCCATGACCTGCACCACGCGCGGGTCCTTGGCGCGCGCCATGCGCTCCACGCGCTCGAGCAGCGCCACCTTGTCGGCGGCGGCCATCGAGTCGAGCGGGTCGTTGGGCGTGTACAGGCTGCGCCCGCCCTGCGAGGCCAGCTTGCCGGCCACCTTGACGCGGCCGCTGCCGGCGCGGCCGATGGTGCGGGTGGCGGCGCCGGCCTTGAGCAGCGCGTCCAGGCTGATGTCATCCGAGTAGGCGAAGGCGGTCTTGTCGCCGGACACGGCGCGCACGCCCACGCCCTGGTCGATGCTGAAGCTGCCCGACTTGACGATGCCTTCTTCCAGGCTCCACGCCTCGTTGCGGGTGTACTGGAAGTAGAGGTCGGCGTAGTCGACCTTGTGCGTGAAGATGTCCGCCAGCACGCGCTGGAGCTTGGCCTCGTCGAGGCCATAGGGCGCCAGCAGCAGTTGCTGGGCGGTGGCGAGGTTGCGGATTCCGAGGTCGCCGGCGTTCATGGTTTTCCTTTTGTCGTCGTGCCGCGGCGGCGCGCTGGCGCCGCCGCGTGAATGATCTGTGCGCCGCCCGTGGGGCGCGTGGCGGCGCGGCCGTACATGCTACAGCACCCGGTGGCGCAGCGCCGGCAGGTTCTGCCGCACTTCGTCCAGGCGCGCGGGGTCGATCACGCCGCTCACCACGCCTTCGCCTTCGGGCAGCACCGCCATGACCTCGCCCCAGGGATCGACCAGCATCGAATGGCCCCAGGTGCGGCGGCCGTTCTCGTGCTTGCCGCCCTGCGCCGCGGCCAGCACGTAGCACTGGTTCTCGATGGCGCGCGCGCGCAGCAGGATCTCCCAGTGCGCCTGTCCCGTGGTGTAGGTGAAGGCGGCCGGCATCAGAATCAAGCTGGTCTTGCCGCCGGCCGCCAGCTGGCGGTACAGCTCGGGGAAGCGCAGGTCGTAGCAGACCGACATGGCGACGCGGCCGCACGGCGCCTCGAAGCTCACCGGCGTGTCGCCGGCCAGGATGGTGCGCGATTCGTCGTAGCTCTCGGTGCCGCGCGTGAAGCCGAACAGGTGGATCTTGTCGTAGCGCGCCACGCGCTCGCCGCGCGGATCGTAGGCCAGCGAGGTGTTGTAGACGCGCGCCTCGTCCTCGCACCACAGCGGCAGGGTGCCGCCGACCAGCCAGATGCGGTGGCGGCGCGCGGCCTCGGCCAGGAACGACTGGATCGGGCCGTCGCCGTCGCGCTCGCGGATGGCGACCTTGTCGCCCTCGCGCTGGCCCATCATGCAGAAATACTCGGGCAGCAGCACCAGCTCCGCGCCGCCGTGGGCCGCCTGGGCGATCAGCGCGCCGGCGCGGGCCAGGTTGGCCTCGCGCGAGATGCCGCTGACGGTCTGGATCGCGGCCACGCGGAACGGCGTGGCGCCGGGGGCGGTTGCGGTCATGTGCGTTTTCCTTGGTATGGAGAGCCGGCGGCGCCGGTGCGGCCGGCGGGGCCTACGGCAGCGGGTAGACCCGGTTCGAGGTGCCCTGCACGCCGGGCAGGCCGGGCTGGGCATCGGCCTTATTCTCCCCCACTTTGTTGATCTGCGGGTTCGCCCAGCTGCCGCTGATGTGGTAGCGGCGGCTGAAGGCCTTGGAGAACTCGTCGGCGAAGATGAGCTGCGCGGCCAGCGTGCCGATGCCCAGCGCCGGATTGATGAAGGCCGCCGCCACCGAGGCCGAGGTGGCGTTGATGCGCGGCACCACCGTGACCTCCAGGTCCTGGGTCTCGCGCGGCAGGTTGGCGCTGCCCGTCATCGAGGCGCGCAGCTGGCCGCCCCGGAGCTCGAAGTCCTTGGTGCTGGCCACGCCGTTCTCGAGCGTGCCGATGCCGGTGATCTCGTCGAACACCATGCCCTGGCCGGCCACGCCGCGGAAGTCGAAGGTGGCCAGCCGCATCAGCCCCTGCAGGCTGAGCACGCCCAGCAGCTTGGCCGCGCCCGGCTCCACGGCGAGGATCTGGCCGTTGTCGAGCTTGAGCGTCACGCGGCCCGACAGGGTGGGGTAGTCGATCGCCAGCGGCGATCCGCGCCAGCCCACGCGTCCCTCCAGCGTGCCGCGGCCGTCGGCCAGGATGTGCGGCAGGCCCATGCGCTCGAGCACCTGGCCGCCGTTGCGCACGTCGAGCTTGAAATCGAGCAGGGTGCGGCGCTCGGCGCTGGCGCCTTCGCGCAGCCGGCGCGGCATGCGCCAGCTGCCGCTGCCGGTGAAGGTGGCGCCGGGCTGCTCGAGCACCAGGCGCTCCAGCGTCCACACCGGGTCGCCGCCGCTTTCGCTGGCGTGCGCCTTGACCTCGAGCTTGCCGAAGTCGCGCCCGTGCAGCTCGAAGCGGTCGGCCACCAGGTCGAGCGCGGGCAGCTCGTCGGTATTGCCGGCCAGCGTGTCCGCCATGTTGCCGGCGTCGCTGTTGTCGGGGATGTTCAGGCGCGACAGGCGCACCGTCAGCGCGCCGGCCGGCCCGGTGGTGGCGTCGTCGCGCCAGCGCAGCGTGCCGGCGACCTGGCGCGCGTCCACGCGCACGTCCCAGCCGCCGGGCGCGCGGCTGGCTTCCACCGCCGCCTCGTCCAGCTCGCGGCCGAATGCCACCAGCGTGCGCGCGTGCGCGGTGATGCGCTCGGGGAGGAAGGGCGAGGGCGGCGCGGGTGGCGTGGCCGGCGCATTGCCCCGGCCGCCGCTGCTTGCGCCGCTGTTCGCGCCATTATTTGCGCCGTTATTCCCCTTGGCGGCGCCGTCGTCGCCCGCCAGCAGCGCGCGCCACGGGTCGAGGTCGAAGCGGCCGCTGGTCAGCGCGGCGGTGACGCCGCTGGCCGGCTGCGGCGCGGGCTGCTCGATGCCGATGCCGCCGGACACCACCTCCGTGCTTTCGGCGCCGCGCCGCAGCAGGTAGCGCGCGTTGAGCGCATTGCCGTATTGCACCAGCAGTTCCTCGTGGCCGGCGCGCGCGGCGGCCGGGCGCAGTTCCATGCGCAGCGGCACGGCCTGGGCCGCGCTCTTGCCCAGCGGCGCGGGCAGGCCGAGCGCCAGCCCGGCCAGGTCGGAGGTGACGGTGATCTGCGGCTGGTGCTCGCGCACGCCGATCACGGCGCTGTAGGCGGCGCTGCCCTCGGTCTTCTGCGCCAGCGCGGCGAGCGGCGAGCCGGCCAGCAGCTCGCGGATGCCGGGCGCGCCGAGATTGCCGCTGGCCGTCACGCGCACCGTGCCGTCGGGCTGGCTGCCGCCGCCGGCGCGGATCTCGCCGCCGAGCAGGCGCGCGCGCAGGTCGTTGAGCTGGAAGCCGTGCTCGTTGAAGGCGATCACGCCGGTGGTGCCGCCCAGCGGCGGCCATTGCGGGTTCAGCACGACCTCGTTGCCGGGCAGGCGGAACTGGCCGTCCACCTTGGCCGCGTGGGACTCGGTGAGCGGCAGGTCGAGCTTGAGGCGCAGCTCGCCGTTGCCCTGGGCGCGCATCTCGCTGGTCACCTGTCCGGTCCAGTCGCGCACCGGGCTGGCGGCGATGAAGCGCAGGAAGCCCGACATGGTGCCGCTGGCGCCGCCGTCGAGCAGCAGGTGGCCGTGGTCGCTGAGGTCGGCGATGTGGCCGTTGACATCCTGCAGCGCGACGCCGGGCACGCCCTGCACGCCCGCATGCTGGGCCACGAAGGACAGGCCGCCGCGCTCGAACAGCACGCGGCCGCCGATGTCGGTGAAGTTCGGCCACGCCTTGCCGCCGTTGGCGGCGGCCGCGGCGCTGCCGGGCGCCGCGCCGACGTGGGGCGCGATCTGGTAGCTGACGCGCTGGATCGGCACCTCGACGCGGAAATCGCCGGCGCCCTCGTGCGGGCTGTGGAAGGGGAAGTATTCGAGGTCGCCCTTGACCAGGAACTTCACGTCGCTGGCCTCGCCGGCCACCAGCGCGCCGGCCAGGTACTGGCGCGTGGCCGCGGGCAGGCCCAGCGGCAGGTAGCGCGGGATGCGGCCGACCTGGGCGCGGTCCAGCTCGCCGGTCAGGTCGGCGATGCCGCCGTGCCCGTCGCCGCCGGTCTGCCAGGTGCCGCGCACGGTACCCGCGGTGTCCGGGTTGGCGAAGCGCACGCCGTCGGTGCGCACCGCCAGCTTGTTGTTGTCGCGGGTCCAGTGCACTTCGCCGGCGATCTGGTCGAACACCACGCGCGGCTCCTCGAACATGCCGGGCAGCACCAGCGCGGCGTTGCTGCCTTCCAGGCGGGCGCTGCCGCGGCGCTCGTCGAAGTTGAAGCTGCCGGACAGCCGCGAGAAGCCGGGCACGCCCAGGTTGGGCTTGCCGTTCGCGCCGAGCGCGGGGCTGGCCGGCTGCTCGCGCACCGAGACGTTGCGCAGCGTGCCCTGCACGTTGAAATGCGACGCGCCGGCGCGGCGCGTCAGCAGGTTCGGCCGGTCGCGGTTCCAGTTCACGTCCAGGTTGTCGAGATGGCCGGACGGCTGCAGCGCGCGCAGCTGGCGCGACAGGGCGGTGTCGAGCGGCAGCGAGGTGGCCAGCGAGCGTACCGTGTTGAGGTCGAACGTGGGCGCCTTGAGCGAGAACTTGCGCAACTGGCCCTTGTTGTCGGTGGCCCAGCCCACCACCACCTTGCGCATGCCTTCGCGCCAGGCGTTCTCGGCGGGCGCGTCGGAGGCCGCGCCGGCGGGGGCCGCGGCGGCCGGCATGGCAGCGGCTGTGGAGGAGGGAGCCGAGGAGGACGCCAAAGAGGACGTCGACGAGGGCATCGCGGCGGGCGCGGAGGCGGCCACGTCGGCGCGCCCCGGCGGCACGGCCGGGCCCTCGGCCGGCTCGGGCTGCCACAGCAGGGTGTCGATGGTCAGCAGGTGGTCGTGGTCGCGCCCGATGCGGTGCATGACGAAGGCCTGCGCGCTGGCCAGCTTGAGCGGCTCCGGCGCGCCGGCCAG